>JASJBX010000148.1 GCA_030066295.1 Crocosphaera sp. | reverse complement strand
TTTGCCTCTAGGGTTGCCTAGCCTACGCAGTAGGGGGTCGGGTATTTCAACCATACAAATTCTAGCACAAATTTCGCTTACTGTACGCCGTAAACGGCGGGGCTTTAAACCCCTACTTTTTTGGTAAAGTAAGGAGTAACATTCTTTCTCCCCCTACCTCCTCTGCTTCCCCTGCTTCTTCAATATAATTGTCTACTGTCTAAAGCAGTTCTAGTATCATTATTCAGTTTCAAAAATGTTGCCTAAAATACTAGATATAATTGATAAGATAATAGAACCAAACAAAGCATCCCAGAAACTATTAATAGTAAATCCAGGGGTAAAATAAGACACTAAAGAAAAGGAAATGGCATTAACAACAAACAAAAATAAACCCAGAGTAAGAACAGTCAAAGGTAAGGTAAATAAAAGTAAAAGAGGACGAACAACAGCATTAATTAAACCCATGACCAAAGTGGCGATCGCTGCTACTGTAAACCCCTTAATAACAATACCCGGAATTAAATAAGCAGTGGCCAGTAAGGACAAGGCTGTAATAATCCAAGTTAAAATAAACTGAAACATAATTTTTAATGGTATTGACCAATTAATTTATATTGTAATCTACAGAATAATTGCACAGAGAAACCCTAAGGCTTTCTAATAAGAATCATAGCATTTTGGATTCTTGTTTTCAGGGTTGCATCGTTTTGCGCGTTCTTAGTGATCGCATTAAACTGGTTAGAGGATAATCCACTATCTTGAGCGATCGCTTTCGATTGGTTGCAGAATTGAACAGCGATCTGTTGAGCATTATTAGGTAGCTGTTTAATGCTTTCGGGTTGATCGCAAGCAATTTCTGGTGGTTGATCGTCTATGATTGCTTCAATTTCTTCATAGGCGATCTTCCGTTGATCTTCAATTTTTAACACCGTCTGAGCATAATTTGTGACCTCTTCATCCGTAAAATTAGAGGGGGGCGGCGGTGGAGTAGGAGAAAAATTAGGAGCCAAACTACATCCATGAAGAATGCCAAAAAATACTACTAAACTAGACATAAGAGAAGGAGTGAAGATTCTGTTCAAATTCAAAAGGGAACAGTGAATAAACACCATGCGTTGAGCCGCCAAATCCATAATAATAACTGAATCCCCGCCTGGGTTTCTTTTTTTTTGAATTATTTTAAGCATCATAAGTTCCTGACAATTCCCACACCAGTAAGAGAGTGGGTTGACGGAATACCAATAAAATTAAGGGTTAGACTGGGTTTGAGTGTTACCCTAATCTTATGACTAACACCGATCAAAATTCCCCTAACCAAGCTTCGTCTCCTACTCTTCATACTCCCGTTTTATGTCAAGAGTTGATAGAAGGTTTAACCGTTGAACCGAACGGTCATTATTTAGATGCGACTTTGGGACGGGGTGGCCATAGTCGTCTGATTTTAGAGACGTTTCCTAATGTTAGAGTAACAGGAATCGATCTCGATGAGGAAGCGATCGCTACCACTCAAAGCTATTTATCTGACATCGCTGGCGATCGCTTTCAAGCTTGGCAGGGCAATTTTGCGGATTATCCAGGTCAAATAGCAGAATTTAACGGTATTATTGCAGATTTAGGGGTCAGTTCCCCCCAGTTTGATGTTGCAGAAAGAGGCTTTAGTTTTCGTCATGAGGCCCCATTAGATATGCGGATGAACCGTCAACAGGCTTTAACCGCAGCAGAAATTATTAATCATTGGGATCAAACCAGTCTCGCGGATCTATTTTATCAGTATGGAGAAGAAAGGCGATCGCGTCCTATTGCCCGTCGTATTGTACAACAACGTCCCTTTGAAACGACAACAGCTTTAGCAGAGGCGATCGCTAAATGTTTCCCCCCAAAACAACGGTATGGACGTATACACCCTGCCACCCGCGTTTTTCAAGCGTTACGCATTGCGGTTAATGATGAGTTAGGATCGTTAGAACGGTTCTTAGAAAAAGCCCCTCATTGGTTAAAATCGGGGGGACGCATCGGAATTATTAGTTTTCATAGTTTAGAAGATCGTCGGGTTAAATATAGTTTTCGAGACTCTTTATTATTGGATGTTGTTACTAAAAAACCGATGATTCCCCAACCTGAAGAACAAGAAAAAAATCCGCGATCGCGATCGGCAAAATTGCGTTTTGCTCAACGGAAATAGAGATCCTTATCTTCTAAACTTGGTTGCTTAACATCCTAAACTTCGGTTGTTAATGGAAATCAGATCAGTTAAATTAACGGTTGAACTATTGTTATGTTTATGTAACCATGAATATTCCTGTTCAACTGAAAACTCAAAAACTGACAGCTAGACAATTATTATCTATGGGATTTTATGTCTATAAAAAGACATTAAATCAGATTTTGTTATTTCTTGGCTTAATTTACTTACCTATAATTTTAATTATGTCTTTGGTTGGCTATCATTTTGCCAATCAGTTGATAGAACAGTTATCAACAAATTTTTCTGCCTCAACTTTCCTGTTTTATGTTAGCTTTATTTTAATTCTTAATCTGATTTGGTTGACAATTTCTACTGTTTACTATAAAACTATCGTCACTCTGGGTTACAATTATGTTTATCAAAAAGCTTCCGATTATAAAAAGCTATTAGAAGCAGTTTTTAATGACTTATTTTTTTTATGGATATTAATGTTGAGAATTGTCATAAGCTATGGTTTAAGATTGTTTTTGCTGATTATACCAGGGATTATTTATTTTATTAATAATTCATCGGTTCCCCTTGCTTTCATTTTTCGACAAGATAAAATAGGGGATGCTTTTAGTTATAATCGAATAGTTATGAAAGGAAATGCTGGCAGAGTCTTTTCTTTATTCTTATATCCCTTCATTATCTATCTAGTTTTTTCCCTATTCGTTAATGGGTTTTTATTATCTTCTCTAGATATTTCTTCAACCCCTGAAAGTTATTCGAGTCATGCTTTGGGTTTATCCTTATTCTCTCAAATTATTTTAGCAGTTTTAGCTCCTGGAGTAATTAATGCCCATTTGTGTCTATTTTTGAACGCAGAAGCACAAAAAAGACTGGGTTATTGATTTTCTAATTTTCCTTTTCTGATAGTTTAGAAGATCGTCGGGTTAAATATAGTTTTCGAGACTCTTTATTATTGGATGTTGTTACGAAAAAACCGATTATTGCTCAAGCTGAAGAAATAGAAAAAAATCCGCGATCGCGATCAGCAAAATTAAGATTTGTACAACGGAAATTGAGTTAAAAATGAATATCATTCTCTAAAATATTAATTAGATTGTCGCAAGCTTCAACTTTTTGATTTAGTCCCATGTCTTGATACAATTTACGCGCATTACGAAACGCTTCTATTGCCTCATCATGACGTTGAATATTTGTAAAAGTTAAACCTAAATTCAAGCAAGTTATAGCTTCTTCTAATTTATTCCCAATTTCTCTAAAAATATTTAAACCTTGTTGATAATAGTTAATTGCTTTTTCGTAGTCTGCTAATGCTTTATAAGCCGCCCCTAAATTCTCTAAAGAAATCCCTTCCCCTCGTCTATTTCCTATTTCTCTCTTAATGTTTAAAGATTGTTGATGATAGGTTATGGCTTTTTTGTATTGTCCTAACACTTGATAAATAATGCCTAAATTCCCTAAAGAATTTCCTTCCCCTTGTCTATCTTTTATATGTCTAAAAATATCTAAAGATTGTTGATAATAGGTTATGGCTTTTTGGTGTTCTCCTATAGAATTATAAGCATTGCCTAAATTCCCTAAAGAATTTCCTTCTCCTTTTCCATATCCTATTTCTCTAAAAATGTCTAAAGCTTGTTGATGATAGGTTATGGCTTTTTGGTGTTTTCCTAAACAATCATAATCATTACCTAAACTTATTAAAAAATCTGCTTCAACTGGTCTAACTCCTATTTTTCTGGAAATGTCTAAAGCTTGTTGATGAAAGATAATTGCTTTTTCATATTGTCCTAAAGAATTATAAATGTTGCCTAATTGATTGTAAATATTACTAATAATAAATAAATCATTTTTCGTTGTTTCTTCAGTGGAGGTATTATATTCATTTAATAGATTCGATAATTGCTCAATTCTTGCTTTCTTTTCTGCTAAGTCTAAATTATCAATAGAACGATCATCAAAAATAATATTATCACGATGATTTATTAAATTACTGCGATTGGTTTTAAAAGTAAAAACTTTTCTACCCCATGCCCAAAAATCAGGGGCATATTTTGCTAAACGAGTTAAGGCATAGTCTGGTAAAAATAACAGCATAGGATGAGGAATACTGGTTCGTAAATCATCCCGTACAAAATTAAGATTGGTTAATACAGAAGGATATTCTTCTACAATACCGATGGATTTTTCTAAACCTGTAATCAGTAAAATTAATTTTTTATCAGCTTTGATTTTAATCTGTTTTAATGCAGTAACTAATTCATCTCTTAAAAAACGAAGATTAGGATCAGAAAAATCTAAGATTTCAAATTGAATATTATTACAGTCAGGATGTTCAAGAAGTGCATTAATTAAAATATCTCTATCTTGAGAAAATTTGATTTCTACAAAACCAATATTCAATCGATTATCAGCAAAATCGATAAATGTCAACAGTTCAGTAAAAGCCTGTTGATTAATGTTTAAAAATGATTCTTTTTCTTTATCTAAATTAGAAATTATCTGAGTTTTGCTGTTCATTTTTTAATTCTTTTTGAAAAAGAGAACTTTGTTTTAAAACAGGATTAATATAATTCCACCGTTTAACACCATGATATTCTAACACCGATAAATTAAAGAGTAATTTTTGTCCAATTTCATCCTTATCAATATCTTTAGTTAAACAAACTTTTGCTAAAATAGGATAATACGCATTCAAAGTAATTCTTTCAAAGTTAAATTGTTCTTCTTTAATGACATAAATAACATCGTCCGCCATAACTTTATGATGACCACGGCCAGCAGCCGTTAAACAAGCTTTTGCTGTCATTTGCATCAACTGACGAACGTGACCACCACTAGCTTTTACTAAGTCTAATAATTGCTGACGGGACTCGAAAACTGCATCAATATTAACCCGTTGTTCAATCAAATTTGCTAAACTTTCTAACCTATCTTCGTTATAATCTAAGTTCCATTTATCGGCATTAAATTCATAAATATTGACCATCGGCATAATATTAGGACTACCAAAAGTTTTATTCAAATTTTCATCAGAATAAACCGCAGAAATAGGAACAGTATAAATAATTGTTGTTTGTAATGCTTGTAATTGAGCAGCATAATCAAAAAATAGATGTTTACCAACATTAGGAGGAATGCGATCTAAATTATCTAAAATAATTAAAAATCCTTTTTCATATTGCGGTTTTTTTTGTGTTAATTTTTTGAACGCATCGGCTAATAACAGATTAATATCTGCTTGCAAGCGACTGAAATCTTTTTGCAGGTTTTGTCTAATGGTTTGTTTTTGCTTTTGAGATGCTCTAATTTGTGCTAATAGTTTGGTTAACAATTTAGAAATAAACGGTATTTTAAACCCTGCTTCAGCATCAACTTGCATACTGATGGCTTTTTCGACACTTTCTTCTGTTTCTTTGGTAATATCTTTAAACCAAGATTCAAATTGACTTAAAAGTTTATTATCAAATTTTGCTCCTAATTTATATAATTCGTCTGCCACCTTTTTAATAATTAATAAATACAAATCAGTGTATTCAGCGTCGTTAATATCTAATTCAACATCCGCCTCTACATAAACAATATAATAGTCTAATTCTAACTTTTTCTGAAGTCTTCTTAACTCGGTACTTTTGCCACAACCCCGATGTCCTGTAAATAAAATTGTACAAAATTCTTCTGGTTCGAGAAACGTCAATTTTGTGGTGATATTTTGTATGGTTTCTGTCTTACGAACAGAAGATAAATCCACATAATATCTGTCAATATCTTCCCCCATTAAAGGTTCGGGGGTACAAATACGATAAGCTTCTCTCAAATTAGTAGCACGAGTGGGTGAAAGTGGAGTCATACAAAATGAGTGAGTTAACTATACCGCTACGCGAAAGGCAAAAATAGACTGCCAAAGACTTTCCGAGTTTATGAATGTCCTAACCATAATGCGTAGTGCTATATAAACAGTTTATCTAAAAAAAGACTCAGGTGAAAAACTCTTTTAAAGAGATGGAGGGAAAATATTTCTCCATCTCTCTTTTGTTTAAAGTTTCACGGTTACTGTTTTAATTTCCGTGTATTGTTGTAGGCCATATTCTCCTAATTCTCGACCTATACCCGACTGTTTAAAGCCACCAAAAGGCGCAGCCGCATCAAACACATCGTAACAGTTAACCCAAACCGTACCGGCCCGCAGTGCATTGGCGATCGCATGACCTTTACTAATATCCTGGGTCCACACAGCAGCAGCTAACCCATACATCGTATCATTGGCCCGTTGGATCACCTCATCCATATCCTTGAACTTAATAATACTCATGACCGGACCGAAAATCTCTTCTTGGGCAATTTTCATGTTATCCTGCACATCAGCGAAGACGGTGGGTTCAATAAAGTAACCGCGATCGCCCACACGGCCACCACCACAAAGAAGTTTTGCCCCTTCCCGTTGTCCTGACTCAATATACTCCATCACCTTATCAAACTGAGTCTGATCCACTTGGGGTCCTTGGGTGGTGTTATCATCAAAAGGATTGCCCACAATGCGTTGTTTGGCCTGTTCCACGCTTTTCGCCACAAATTCGTCATAACATTTCTCTTCTACAAACAGACGAGATCCCGCGCAACAACATTGACCCTGGTTAAAGAATAAGCCAAAATGCGCCCCTTCGATGGCTTGTTCCAGGTTAGCATCGGCAAAGACAATATTAGGGCTTTTACCGCCTAATTCTAGGGTAACGCGCTTTAAGTTGGTTTGGGCGGCTGCTTCCATGATCAAATGGCCCACCTCCGTCGATCCCGTAAACGCTACTTTATCAATGTCATGGTGACGGGCGATCGCTTGTCCTGCTGTGGGGCCATATCCTGAGAGTAAGTTAACCACCCCTGGAGGGAAACCCGCTTCTAGAATCAATTCTCCTACTCTCAACGCCGATAAGGGGGTTTGTTCGGCTGTTTTCATGACCACGGTATTTCCTGTGGCCAAGGCCGGGGCCAGTTTCCATGCTTGCATTAATAGGGGGAAGTTCCAAGGAATAATTTGACCCACCACTCCCACTGGTTCATGACGAGTGTAGCAAAAATAGGGACCATTGATAGGAATGGTTTTGCCTTGAATTTTATCAGCCCATCCTGCATAGTAACGGTAACAGGCAATAACAAGCTCTAAATCAGTGTTTAAGGAGTCTTGATAGGGTTTTCCGTTGTCTAAGGTTTCCAGACGGGCTAATGCTTCGATGTTAGCTTCGATTAAATCTGCTAACTTATACAACAGTTGTCCCCGTTGAGTAGCCGATAGTTTGGGCCAGTCTCCCTGATTAAAGGCGTTTCTGGCAGCCATCACCGCTTTATCTACGTCTGCTGCGTCCGCTTCAGCTACATCACAGATCACCTCTCCTGTACTGGGGTTAATGGTTTCAAACCGTTTCCCTGAAACACTTTCTACCCATTCATTGTTAATTAATAGTTGAGTGGGTCCGATGTTAACTTTGTTTTCTGGTCGTGTTGCTGTGACCATTTTCATTCTCCTGATTTATATAGGCTTTATTTTTAGAGTGAAACATTGTTATGGATTTGAGACATATTTTTTTCAAAAATTAATATTTCTTTTTTTTAAGATTATAAATTTCTGTTAACAGTTAGAACAATTAATAATCATTATGATATGACTAAGAACAGACTTTTATGAAGGGCTTAAATTATGGAAAGTTTAAGAATTTTTTCCAAAAAATTAAGGATTCTTTGCTTGACTTTATTGTTAATATCTGCGTTTATTTTTATCCCCACTCAAACGGCGATCGCGGCTGAAGGCTATCAATATGACCCATCTCCTGGTTGTAATAACCCGAATAAGACCAATTCTTATCCTACTCCTGCGGTGATGTTAATTGGTGGTTCAGAAAGTAGAAAAGAGGGGGAAAAACAAGCAACTGAATGGTTTTTAGATCGAGCCGATAAGGGGGATTATTTGGTTATTCGTTTCGGAAACACAGGCAGTCAAGCTGACTGGATTTGTGAAAACTTTTCTGACAAAATTAATTCAGCCTCAGAATTAGCAATTAATACAAGAAGAGGCGCGAATAGTGAAGCCGTAGAGAACTATATTAGAGACGCAGAAGCGTTATTTATTGCAGGAGGAAGACAGGATGATTATGTAGCAACTTGGAAGGGAACTTATACAGAAGATGCGATTAATTATTTGATTAATGATAAAAAAGTTCCCATTGCTGGAACCTCAGCCGGCATGGCAATTTTAGGAGAATATTATTATGATCCTCGTGGTCGAGGACTGGTTAGTTCAGAAATTTTAGAAGATCCGTTTCACCCGAATACAGATGATATTGATGGAGGAGATTTTATTGATATTCCTCTGCTTAAAGATACAATTACTGATACTCATTTAGATCGTTTAAATCCGTCCCGTGGATACAAAGAGACAAGATATGGTCGAATTTTTGGACTTTTAGCTAGGGTTGTTGATGATAATTCTTTCCCTTCTTATGCTATTGGTGCAGAAGAAGGGGCATTTATTGCTATTGATAAAAATGGCATAGCTACCGTATTTGGGAATGGAACAACTCGTGGTGAAGATGCTTATTTTTTACAAGCAGAAACGCGACCCGAAACTCTGCGAGAAGATGAACCTTTACGGTGGGATGCTGATGGCAAAGCAGTGAAAGTTTATCGCATTCAAGGAAAACCAGAAGGCAGCGGCCAGTTTAACTTAAATGACTGGAAAAGTCCAGAAGGAGGACAATGGAGTTATTGGTACACTCGTTATGGTAATGCGGGTTTTCGTCATTGTCCCTAAAGGGTTATCTACAAAAAAAGATATCTTTTAACCATTACTTAAGAAAGGGTTAAAAGATGTCATCAATATGACCCTAATAAGATATATAGTAAATAGAAGAAGTTGAGAAAATATTGGGAATAGATAGTAATTTATGATCAAGTTTTTCTCGACCCTTCAATGTTTTACTATCAAGTCTGAAAATTTTGGGTTTTAATCATGTCAAAAGAATTTCTAGATTTCCTTAAGCATAAATATGCTTACGTTGCAGTAGGAGAATTTAAACCAGGACAGTTTTCTGAAGCGCAAAGACTTTATGAAAAAGCGGTTTCCACCTATAAAGATGGGTTTCAAGGGGCTTATTTATTACAAAAGCCTGGTACAGACGAAGGAATCGCTATCATTATGTGGGAAAAAATTGAGGATATGGAGGCTAACCAAAGTGAAATCTATCAACAAATTCTTGAAGAAATGACTCCCCTCTTTGTTAAACCTCCAATAACAGATTTTTATGAAGTTTGTAGTGAGATTGATGGGTTTTCTGAAAAATAGTTTGAGAATTATATCCTGGTTAGGGTCTAGGTTTTTGATTAAACAAATAGAATGGAAACTTTTTTAATGATAGACTTCTAGATTCAGGATATAGTTACCCACTTGAACTTTTCCTGACCATAACTCATATTCAATTCTTAAATATTCTGGCAATGTCTCTCCCTCTAACTCTAAGCGACGGGTATAGTTACGAAGACGGAAGGTATTCGCAATTTCCCCATTGTTATCATTTAACCAGTAACGGCTTAAACCATAGATTCCTGGTTCCCAAAAGTGGCGATAACAGAACTTACCATTGCCTTGTAAACTCATGATTACCCTAGCAGGGGAAATTTCTAACCACAACATATGTCTAGCGGTTTCCACTGCTGAGGTCGGTTTCTCTTCGTTCACTGACTGTCCCATATCCGGTTGACTCAGTAGCAAATCAAACCGAAACCGATCTTTTTGATAAAGCGTTCCAGAGGTTTCTAGGGTGGTGTTGATGGGTAAGTCCGTAGACATTAAGGATAATGATACAGGACGGTGGTGGTTGATAGGCATGAGGAGTTCCATGGTGAGGAGCATACTTATACGATAAAGCCCAAAGGTCAAAATTAACAATGTCTTGGCCCGGGATTTTTTTTAAGAAACGTAAAGCAGGGGGTTGCCAAATGACTTAGGGTGTTGCTATAGTTAGTAATTGTGTGAGCAATCCTCAGTAGCTCAGTGGTAGAGCGGTCGGCTGTTAACCGATTGGTCGTAGGTTCGAATCCTACCTGGGGAGTTTTTGAACAATGGACAATGAATAATGGATAATGGACAATGACCTAACCATAAAATTATCCATTATTCAAAATTATGGCCCTGAACCCAGAACAACTCATAGAATTAGCCTTAAAAGCAGGGGCTTCTCACGCAGAAGTTTATCAGTCTAGTTCCCAGTCTCGTCCTGTTTTTTTTGAGGCTAACCGTCTCAAACAGTTGGAAAGTTCTCAGTCCCAAGGGACGGCTTTAAGGTTGTGGAAAGAGGGCGCACCTGGATTAGCTGTGGCCTATGGAGAGGTGGAAGGTCAAACCTTGGTGGAACGGGCGATCGCTTTATCGGCATTGAATGAACCTGAAACTATCGAATTAAATCAATCTCGTCAGCATATTCAACCCACTGTGGGGGAAGGGATGACAGTGGAAATGTTGATTGATATGGGTAAAGAGGCGATCGCTCAATTACGGGAAAATTATCCAGAAGTGCTTTGTAGCGGTGAGTTTGCTTCTCAAGAGGATTTTTCCTGTTTAGTCAATTCTTTGGGGCTTCATTGTCAATCTAGTGAGGTTTCAACGGATTTTTATTTAGGGGTGGAATGGGTTAGAGGAGAGGATTTTTTGGCTATTTATGATGGGGAACATAGTCGTCAGGAATTAGATGTAGATAAGGCAGTAGAAGGGATTTTACAACGATTAGCATGGGCTAAAACAACGGTTTCCCCAAAAACAGGACGCAGGCCGGTGTTATTTACCCCCAATGGGGCAACTTTGTTATGGGATACGGTAGTTGATGCTCTCAATAGTAAAATGGTCTTAGAAAAGGCTTCTCCTTGGAGTGAGAAACTAGGGGAAAAGATCATTTCTGAGCAATTAAATTTGTCACAACAACCGAATTTTAAACCCTATAGTTGTCCTTTTGATGATGAGGGGACTATAACGCAGTCATTATCATTAATTACAGAAGGAAGATTAAGACAATTTTATAGCGATCGCACCAGAGCAAGATTATTAGGAACCGAGAGTACAGGGAACGGTTTTCGTTCGAGTTTGGGGAGTTATCCTAGTCCCGGTTTGGTTAATTTAATTGTAGAAGGGGGAAATAGTAATTTTGAGCAGTTAGTTAAGCAATTAGATAACGGTATTATTGTGGAGCAAATTTTAGGAGG
>JASJBX010000147.1 GCA_030066295.1 Crocosphaera sp. | reverse complement strand
AGGTCGTGTCTCCAGGTTTTACCTTTTACCGTACCATATACTATCATTATATCGTAATTACTGCGTTTCGCTAACCCCATCTAAATCAGATAGATTTTAGATGGGGACTGCGCTCAACGATTTTGTTCAAAGGGTTGTTGTCATTGGTGAGGGTGAATTATGGTGTCTTTGAAAATTTAACGGATATTATTGGACTGTCTCAACGACAAAGTACCCCAGAAACCTATGGATTAATGATTCAGTATATTGCTTTATCTAATCGACACAGCATTTCTCATCTGAAGTTTGATGATTTAATGAAGGTGATGCGAAAATGGTATAAACCCTATCAAGCTATTATGGGGATTCGCGAAGAACATCCCCCCACTGAATATAAACAACCTAAAGAATTTAAGGAATCCATTCCAGGGGTGGAAATTTACGAAAAGTATAAAAAATGGTTAACCGATAAGAAAACTGGCATGAGCTTTATTGATTTTGAAGATCACCATTAATTGACATCCTTAATTAAAATGTTCTATAATAGGGGATTGTGTGTCTGATTCGATGCTCGGATCAGGTTATGACATCACTAAAAGCACAAAGTATAACCTTCATCGGTTGAAACTTTGGGCTACCTGTACGGCAATAACAACAAGGACAAAATTATGAGCTACGCTATTATTGAGGCTGGCGGCACTCAACTTCGGGTTGAGCCTGGCCGTTTTTATGACATCAATCGCCTTACTGCCAATGAAGATGGGTCTTATGTTATCGATAAGGTCTTATTGATCAACAATGACGATGAGATCACCATTGGACAGCCTTTTATTGAAGGGGCGACCGTGGAAGGAACGGTTATGGAGGAACGAAGAGGTCGCAAGGTAATCGTTTATAAAATGCGTCCTAAAAAGAAAACTCGTAAAAAACGGGGTCATCGTCAAGAATTAAGTCGTTTAATGATTAATTCTATTAGTGTTAATGGTTCGGTGATTGCAGATACTACCTCGGACACCACAGAATAAGCCTACAATAGATTTAAAATTATCAGCAGGAACAACAGTTATGGCTCACAAGAAAGGAACAGGAAGCACTAGAAACGGGAGAGACTCTCGGTCCCAGCGACTCGGAGTTAAACGTTACGGTGGCCAAGTGGTCAAAGCGGGTAATATTCTCGTTCGTCAACGGGGAACCAAGGTTCACCCTGGAAACAACGTGGGACGGGGTAATGATGATACTCTCTTCGCTTTAATTGATGGGATTGTCACTTTTGAGTATAAAACCAAGAGTCGCAGAAAGGTCAGCGTTTACCCTGTAGCTGCTGAATAACCTGAATGGGTAGGTGGGCAGAAATTTTAAGGAAAGGGCTTGGCACAAGTTTTTCCTTTGCCCACTCTACGGCCTTATGAAATATCATAACCAAATAGATTTGCATTGACTTCGGTTAAAACAATATCCCCTAACCCATATTCAACCCAACGACGGTCCACCATCGCAGCAACATCGGGATCAGACTCTAAGGGTTCTCCCCAGTCGTGATCGGTTTCGGGATACATCTTGGTGGTGGCATCTATTCCCATTCTTCCCCCTAAGCCGATTTTTTCGCTGGCAAAGTCGAGGGTATCAAAGGGGGTTTCGGGTAAGATGAAAACGTCCCTGGAAGGGTCAACTTTAGAACTAATAGCCCAAACCACTTGCCGAGGATCGCGAATATTAATATCCTTGTCTACCACGATCACAAATTTAGTATAAGTAAATTGGGGTAAGGCACTCCAAAAGGCTAAGGCCGCCCGTTTGGCCTGACCCGGATAGGCTTTGTCGATGGAGATAATCGCAGCTTTGTAACTTAAGGCTTCCATCGGGAGGAAAAAGTCCCTGATTTCGGAGACTTGCTGCCTTAAAATGGGGGTATAAATCCGGTTCAAAGCGATCGCTATCATGGCTTCTTCTTTCGGAGGACGACCACTAAAGGTGGTTAAATAGATGGGGTCCTTACGATGGGTCATACAGTGGAAGCGGACCAAGGGAGAGTCTTCCAAACCGCCATAATAGCCCATGTGATCCCCAAAGGGTCCGTCGGGAAGGACTTCTCCGGGGGTAATGGTTCCTTCTAGAATAAATTCTGCGTCGGCGGGTACGTCTAAATCAAGGGTTTTACATTTAGTTAAGGACACCCCCGAACCGCCATACAACCCGGCAAACAACCATTCTGAGAGGTCTACGGGAATGGGGGTGGCTGCTGCCATAATAATTAAGGGGTCAACCCCTAAAGCGATGGCAATTTCTAATTTTTTGCCGTTTTCGGCTGCTTTTCTCAGATGTCTAGCCCCCCCTCTGACGGATAACCAGTGAACCGTCATGGTGTTTTTTGACTGTAACTGGAGGCGATACACCCCCACGTTAGGGGTTCCGGTTTCGCAGTCTTTGGTGATCACCAGTCCTAGGGTGATAATTTTTCCTGCATCTTTGGGATAGGGACGAATGAGGGGCAAGGTGTTAAGGTCGACATCGTCTCCTTCAATGACGACTTGTTGACAGGGAGGAAGGAAACTTTTTCCGGGTTTGGCTTTAACCACATCAAATAAAACCTTACCAAAATCGATGGCTTGAGAAACTTTTTTGGGGGGTTTGGGTTGTTGTAGCATGGCCAATTTTTCCCCCAAGGTTTCTAACTCTTGGGGGTGTTCCATATTCATAGCCCAACAGATTCTTTCAACGGTTCCCATTAAGTTAATGGCCACAGGAAATTTAGCCCCTTTGACATTTTCAAATAATAACCCCGGCCCCCCTGCTTGTAACATTCGATTAGAAATTTCTGCTATTTCTAAATGAGGATCGACCAAGCTAGTGATTCGTCGCAGTTGTCCCCGTTGTTCGAGTTGTTTAATAAATCCCCGTAAGTCTCTGGCCATGATTAAATACTGTGTTACAACAAAAAATATTATTACTTAAATTATAGATTATTTTCGCTTTAAAATCTTCTTGACTTGTTGCCATATTTGTGTTTTTATTCCTGTTTCTGTTTTAATTAATTCTGCATCGTCTGGTGGGGTTTCTCCCAGATAACGATAGTGTTTCCAAATATCCCAATAGGAACAACCTGGTTTAATTTTAATTCCGGCCCAATGTAAGTAGTGAAGGGGTTGATTGTTGCTAGGATCAATTAATTGATAACCTTCTTGTTTAAAATGATCGGTTCCGGCCCAATTTCCGGGATTTTTCTCGGGTTCGTGGGCTAAATTAAATCTTTTTTCAACATTTTTTAAAATCATATAGTTAATGATGGGTTGATCAGAGGTTTTGTAGGTAAAATCAAAATAATTAATATTTTCTGCACATTCTTCAAAGATTTGGTAAATTTTTTCTTCAGACATTAATCCTTTTTTTGAAGCCCAAAAGCCACCATTAAACATATCTTTTAGTTCAGCTTCAGTAAAAACTTTATCTTCAATTATTTTTTGAGAAAAAACGTTACGAATTCCTGCTTTATGTTGATAATCATAACAGATAAAATCATAATCAGTAAAATAGTTTAAATCATCAACTATTTTTTTGAAGACGACAATATCAGTATCAATATAGAGGAATTCATCGAATTCACCGAACCAACAAGCTTGTTTGCGAAATTGATTAGGACGGGCAAAAAAGTCTTCTCCGAAGATACTTTGTAATTTAATTGATAATCTCTCAATAAAGTCTAAATCAGGATAAACTGTTACACCAAAATCTTGATTTAGTTTCTTCGCAATGACTTGATAATTATCATCGTAGGGAATGAGAACAACGGGAGTATTTTTATCATAAAAGCGGATACTTTTTAATAAAGCGATCGCTTGTTCAATGACTTTATCATTAGCGGTAATATAAATCCCTCGGGTCATAATTTTTTCCTCTCTTAATTGAATCCTAATTTTTTAATGATTTTTTGTTTCAAGTTAGGCTTTTGTTTATAATATACAGGTTTCTGGTTAAATTTAGGTAAGTTTTCGGGGTTATGATAGTAACGATAATATAAGAAAATATCTCGATAGGGAAAATCAATGTTTTCTCCTTCGCAAACTGCCTTAAAAATTTGTGATGAGATACCAATATAATGAATATAGGTTAATCGATTATTTTTATCATACAAAATATTCTCTTTATTTTCAAAATGAGAGGATGTAACACAACATCCTGTTTTTTTGTTTTTCGGTAAGTTTAAAGATAAGTTGTAAATAGCACAATTTGCTCGCATCATCATATAGTTAATAACTGTCTGATCCGGTGCCATACAATATAATATTTCTGCTTCTCCTTTTTTTAAGTAGTTGATGAGTTCTTTTCGCTTCTCTTCTGAAAATAAGTCTTTCTTGGAACCATAAAAACCTGAACAGAAAATCTCATTTTTCAATCTTTCTGGTGAAAAAATTTCTGTTATTTTTTTTGAATTAACATCATAAACATGGCTTAAATCTTTATACTGAAAATCATAAACAATGCAATCATTATTTTCTAATTCTGCAAAAATAGAGTCTAAAGGACTCATTAAAATGGTATCAGCGTCCATATAAATAAACCGATCAAACGGTCCATCAAAAGCGCAATAACGGCGATGAGTTCCAAAGCGATGATAACCCTTACTTCCTGATTTCTCCCATCTTTGACGGGCTGTTGGATGGGTATCCCAAACACCTTTGGCAAAGCTATCCCATCGTTTTATGGAAACAGAATCATCGTATAATGTGACCTGGGGACGAGAAGCAATTTCTGCCCTTAATTGATCTGTATTATCATCATAGGGATAAATACAAACAGGCATTGTTTTATCATAGATAGCTTCAATACTGTTCAGTAAAGCAATAATTTGATCGAAAACACGATCATTACCAAGGGTACAAATTCCATCCATATTTCGTAATAGTTAAACTCTTCAAAATTTTTTCACAAACTCTGATAACCAATTCATTAAATTTAATTGATGAAGAATGATTTGTCTAGCTTCTGCGATCGCTGATTTTGCTTCATGCCAGGCATCTAAACTAGCAGTGACCTCCTTTATGTATTCTAATCCTTTTTCGTCCAAACTGGGCAATCTTAAAAAGCTACCTGGGGGTAATAACTTATCTGCTGCACTTCCCCCATAATAAATCGGTAAACACCAACATAATAAAGCATCCCATAACTTTTCACTTACATATAACTCATTATCAGCATAATTTTCGATAGATAAATTATAATAATAAGGAGCCATGCCATGCCATTTATTATCTAATGTCCCTTGACTTTGAGTTGACTCAGATAAATTTCTACCATAGAGATCAAACTCAAAATTATGCTCTCTTAATAGCTGCAAAAAAGCAAGACGACGACGATGATTTTCTGTGCGATTAATGCCTGACGTTATCCAACTACACCGTTTAACTTTTGCAGGAATATTCCCCTTATCCAGCCTATCAAACTCATGATTAATATACCAAATGGCCGGCATATAATCTGGGTGCGGCGCAAAGTCATCCGGACCAGAAACATAACCACAATAGCGACTAGCATCATCATAATTCGCACAGTTGCGATTAACAACTTCTTCGAGGGGGGGTTCTCTTAATAAATAGATAATCCGGTCTTTAGGAACATCTCTGAGTAAGGAAGGAATATTCAGAGATGAAACCCCCTTATTTCGCCAACGTTTCCACCAAGGTTTAGGGGGAGAAGGAAGGGGAAAATCAAATTGATATAATAATAAAAAATCAGGCTGAGGATTATTAGCTAACATCTGAATGTTACCCCAAACACCAAAAGGTTGAGGGGTTTGTTTCCATAACCAATCTCTTCTATTTTGTAATCCTGAATAACTGCTTAACATTCCGATAGTTTTCTGATTCACACCATGATTCCCTGTACTAAACATTATGATTAAATAAGGAACCCATAGGTACACTTACCCTATGGATGAAACTTTGATCAATTATAATTGATATCAGGTGAATTCTTTGGAAACTTTGCTAGGATTAAGGACAAAATTTGCTAAAATAATCGAGGGACAGATTTATCAACCATTTAATAGATAATGCAAACTAAACGAGTTAGAGATATCTTACGCCACGGAAAACCTGATGAAACCGTTACCATTCAAGGGTGGGTCCGCACGAAACGGGAGTTAAAAGAATTTACCTTTATGGAAGTCAATGACGGTTCCTCTCTCAACAGTTTACAGGTTGTCCTCGATGAAAGCGTTCCCAACTATCAAGATGTTCTTAAACTCCTCAATACTGGGGCTTCTGTGGAAGTTTCGGGAATCCTTGTACCATCCCCCGGAAAAGGACAAAACATCGAGTTAAAGGCGACTAAAGTGCAGGTATATGGCACATCTGACCCCGAAACCTATCCCCTCCAGAAAAAACGTCACTCATTTGAATTTTTACGCACTATTGGACATTTGCGATCGCGGACCAATACATTAGGGGCAGTGATGCGTGTCAGAAATGCTTGTGCAACGGCTATTCATAACTTTTTTCAAGAACGAGATTTTATCTGGGTTCATACCCCTATTATTACCGCGAGTGACTGTGAAGGGGCAGGGGAATTATTCACTGTCACTAATTTTGATTTAAACAATATTCCTAAAGATAAACAACAGAAAATAGACTACAATCAAGACTTTTTTGGTAAGCAAGCTTATCTAACTGTCAGTGGACAGTTAGAAGCTGAAGTTATGGCTATGGCCTTTCAAAATGTTTATACCTTTGGTCCAACTTTTCGTGCAGAAAATTCTAACACCTCTCGCCATTTAGCTGAGTTTTGGATGGTAGAACCAGAAATGGCGTTTTGTGACATTGAAGGGGATCAAGACTTAGCCGAAGAATTCTTAAAATACATCTTTAAATATGTGTTAGAAACTTGCCCCGAAGACATGGAATTTTTCAATAAACGTATCGATAAATCGGTGCTAGAAACAGCCGATAATATCATCAATAACGAATTTGAAAGAATTACCTATACAAAAGCCATTGAGTTACTGGAAAAAGCAAGCAAAAAGTTTGAGTATGCTGTAGAATGGGGCATCGATTTACAATCGGAACACGAGCGATATCTAGCAGAAGAATTGTTTAAAAAGCCCTTAATTGTTACTAATTATCCTGCTGCTATTAAAGCCTTTTATATGCGTTTAAATGACGATAATAAAACCGTTGCTGCTATGGATGTATTAGCACCGAAAATTGGGGAAATTATTGGCGGTTCCCAACGGGAAGAACGACTGGATGTATTAGAAAGACGTATCAATGAAATGGGTATTATTCCTGATGATTTATGGTGGTATTTAGACTTAAGAAAATATGGAAGCGTTCCCCATGCAGGATTTGGTTTAGGGTTTGAAAGAGTGGTACAATTTATGACAGGAATGGGTAACATTCGAGATGTCATTCCTTTCCCTCGTACCCCCTTAAGTGCAGAATTTTAACTCATATTTGTGTCATCTTTGTAAGTTGATGCACTGCCTACCCGACTTGGAGAGAATTATGTCTATTGAAGCCACGATTTCTAATTATTATAACAGTTTAGCTGCCATGAATCCTCAAGGGTGGTTAGACAGTTTAGCAGAGGATGCAGCTATTTATGATCCCGTGGGTAAACCCGCTTTAAACCCAGAAAAAGATTCAGAAAAATTGTTTACCATTCTTACCAATTTTTACAGTAAATTTGAGATAGAAAGACAGTCATTATTTATCGTTAATAACGAAGCTGCAGTAAAATGGAGAATGACCGTTGTTTCTAAGAATGGTAAACAAGCAAACGCTGAAGGTATCACCACATTTAAACTCAATGAAGCTGGAAAAATCACCGAAGTAAAAGCTTATTGGGACGAAAATACGTTAAAATCACAATTAATGTAGGAGAAAAGGACAAATGACAGAACCACCCAAAGAAAAAAACATTATTCCTATTAGTCCACAAACAGCAGTTTTAATTATCAGTTTACTGATTTTGTTGCCTTTATTATTAACTGGTTTTTTTGCTCATTAACTAACAAAATAAAAAATGAAATCTAGGCTAATTAATATTAGGTAACAATGAATAAGACTTGATACGAGTTAGACTTTGGGGAATGGATCGAACAACAAGCGATCGCAATCAAAAATAAGGATACTAGTGCTTTAGATTGGTGTAACTTACAAGAGGAGAAAAAACGTTACTCTACTAAAACAAGCGGACTTGGTATTAGAGATGATTCTTAAATACAAGAACAATTTTTCAATAAATATTTAATAATTGATTACCGTATCTTTGAAAAAAAATCTTGAAAGGTTTGGGGAAGATTGAGAATTTCTCTCAGTAAATCTTGAGAATTAATATCAAAAGCAAACTGTAGCAATAAGGCAACAACGACTATTGTTAAACCCGTCGTTGCTGTCGATTTAATAACAGTAAACAGCCAACGAAATACTAACCAAGAAACAAGTAAAGCAGCAACAAATAGAATTAAATTTATCGGCATATGATTGACTTGAAGTAACACAGTCTTCTAGACTGGCGCAAGCAGGATGCTTGCGTTACAGTCACTACTTTACAGAAACCACTTTACTCTCTTTACCTAAAGATTCAGCAGCTATTAAAACGGTTTTTCTTGCCCAATTATCTGCTTCTAAAATATCCTCTAAACTAGGAGTAGAAGGGTTATGATCTCTAAAGTCATCGCAAGTTTTTTCAATCACTTTAGGAATATCTAAAAAGGCGATTTTTTCTTCTAAAAATAACGCAACAGCTTGCTCATTGGCTGCATTTAAAACCGCCGGCATTGCCCCTCCTGCTTTTCCTGCTGCATACGCTAACTGCATACAAGGATATTTATCGTGATCCGGTTCTCTAAAGGTTAAACTACCTGCTTTTACTAAATCTAATGTTTCCCAATCAGTATAAATTCTTTCCGGCCAAGACAGAGCATATAATAAAGGAAGACGCATATCCGGCCATCCTAACTGTGCTAAAACTGAGGTATCTTGTAACTCAATTAAAGAATGAATAATACTTTGAGGATGGATAACAATATCAATATGTTTATAATCCATTCCAAACAAGAAATGAGCTTCAATCACTTCTAACCCTTTATTCATTAAAGTGGCAGAATCAACGGTTATTTTTTGACCCATGGACCAGTTAGGATGTTTGAGAGCATCTTGGACCGTAACATACTTTAATTGTTCTACCGGCCAGTCTCTAAACGCCCCCCCAGAAGCGGTTAAAATAATGCGTCGTAAACCCCCATCCGGAACCCCTTGTAAACATTGAAAAATAGCCGAATGTTCCGAGTCGGCCGGTAATAGTTTCACCCCATGTTTTTCGATCAAGGGTAACACGACGGGTCCCCCTGCGATCAGGGTTTCCTTATTAGCTAAGGCAATATCTTTTCCTGCTTCTATCGCTGCAATCGTAGGCAATAACCCGGCACATCCCACAATACCCGTTACCACACTCTCCGCATCTCCATGACGGGCCACTTCTGCAACCCCTTCTTCTCCTGCTAGAATAATGGGAGCATAGTCCATCGTTGCGATCGCGTCTTTGAGGGTTCCTAGTTTACTTTCATCGCAAATAGCCACAATCTCAGGACGAAACTGTTTAACTTGGGTGGCCAATAAGTCAACATTAGAACGAGTTGCCAAACCCACCACTTGAAACTGATCGGGGTATTGGTTAACAATGTCTAGGGTTTGGGTGCCAATGGAACCAGTCGAGCCAAGGATAGAAATCTTTTTCACGATACTGCATTATTAAACTGGGGATCACCTATCACTATAAAGCGATCGGGTGCATCTGCAAAGGGTTAAAAATGGGCTGATCTTCACATCATCTTCTCATCTCACTGAGATTCCATCCATTTAATACATTTTGTCATTTCTTTTTTCATCGTTTCTCTGTCATTATGGTATCGACGACCATGACCAGGTAACACCCATTCAAAAGAATAATTGGCCAATTCTTTCATAGAAATGATTTGTTTTGACCAATCATACCAACAGAAACGATGAAAACCATACAAATGATTTAAGTAAGAAGACCATGCTAAATGATCTCCCGTAAATAAATAGGTTTTTTGATATAAAAGAACGGTGTGGCCTTTAGTATGACCAGGAACAGGAATAATCAATAAATCAGGGGCAAAATTAATGGGTTGCTCCCCTGATAATTGAATTTCTACCCCTTGAGTTTTTTCGCTGATATCATCAATATGTAGTAATCTTTCACAGCCAAAATGATTGGCAAATTTTTCATGATCCGCCACATCATCTTTATGGGTTAAATATAAGTATTTAATGCCGCCTTTAGCTTCTAATTGTTTCACTAATGGGGCAGAAAAACGCGGGGAATCGATTAAGATATTTCCTTCTTCTCGTTCAATAAAATAAGTTGCTGCACCGAAAGATTTTTCGGAATGATAACCACAATGGTAAACATTTTCAGCAATAGGTAACGGAAATTTTTGCTGAATTTCTTTGATGTTTTTGGGTTTTTCTACTGTTCCAATAGAAGCAGTGGGACAAGACAGTAAGGCTTCATAAGCTGCTAAAATTTCTCTGGTTGCTGTGGGTTGATGATAAACGGCTGATTGATTTCCTTCTCGATGAAATACCGTAGGAGACATCCAACGACAGGTATCACAATCAATGCAACTGCTATCAACATAAAAATTACCAGAAACATTTTCCTGACGACGTTTTTCCAAAGTAGCCATAATTATTTTGTATGATTTGAAAAAGGTTAATTTATTTTAAGAATTAGAATCTAGTTTTTGAGAAAGTTTATTAATTCCCCAAGTAAGAATGGCTCCCAAAAAGAGAATCCCAATAGCCGGATTAAACACAGGTTGCCATAATTTGTACCATAGATCAAAACCCAGAGGAACACCCACAGAACGACCAATGACTGCGGCCATAAACCAAAAAAAAGCCAACAAGATTAAAAATACATCAGCGACTAATAAACGATTCAACCAAGTTAAAATTGTCTCTTTCATTATTTCTCTATCCATTCGCCTACATTTACTATAGAGATTATTGTGTCCAGTTTTGATGATCTGACAATTTTATCCAAAAATTTAGCATTATCTACAGGTTTTAGAAGGATAAACTGTAGCGAAATATACAAAATTTGGCAAAATCTATCTTTACTATCAATAATTTGAAGCAGACGTATATATTGACACCCCAAGGAGTCTTTCATGGCCCAAACGCCCCAAGAAGTCTTGAAAATGATTCAAGACCAAAACATTCAAATTATTGACCTCAAATTCATTGATTTACCAGGGATTTGGCAACATTGCTCTTTTTATCATAATCAAATTGACGAGGATTCCTTTGACGCTGGGGTTCCCTTCGATGGTTCCAGTATTCGGGGATGGAA
>JASJBX010000146.1 GCA_030066295.1 Crocosphaera sp. | reverse complement strand
AGTTATACTCAAACCCAACAAATAACCATACCCAGTAATTTAACCTCAACTCAAGGTTATTTATTAGTTAAAACGGATGACCCTCGATTTTTTAATAGTATTACCCAACGGGAAACTGATGAAACCGATAATGTAACCGCTTTTTCTTTCGGACAACCCCTAGTCTTTGTTAACGATATTGAGGTACTTGAATCAGCAAATCAAGCGATTTTTGATGTCTTTTTATCTCAGGATTATTCGGAAGACGTTACCGTTTCCTATACCCTAAACGATGGAACAGCAATATCGGGTCAAGATTATCAAACAATTACAGATACTATCACCTTCGCACCTGGAGAAACGAGCAAGAATATTATTGTTAGTTTACTCAATGAAAATCGGGTTGAACTGAATGAAACCTTCACCCTTAACTTAACTAATGCTATCAATTCTACCTTATTTGATGAACAAGCAACTGCAACGATTATTAATGATGATCAAATACAATTAAGTAATAATTCTGTTGACGAAAATACTGAAGATGGAACAATTATAGGGATAGTTAGTGCTACAGATGAAAATGATCCTTCACCTTTTACTTTTAGTTTAATTAATGATGCGGGTGGCCGTTTTATTTTAGTTGATAATCAACTACAAGTCAGTAACGGTAGTTTATTAGACTATGAAAATGATAACTCCCATCAAATTACAGTTCGTGCTACAGATGAAGATGGTAATAATTTTGATCGTAGTATTGAAATAGCAGTTAATGATCTAAAACCTGATCTGTATATTAGTAATATTGCTGTTGTAAATAATCAACTCACAGTAGGAGAAAATATAAATATTACTTGGACAATTACGAATCAAGGTAATGAGAATACAGACAATACATGGATTGATTATATTTATTTATCCAAAGACAATAATATTAATACAACAGCAGATAATATTCGTTATGAATATCAACATTTATCTAACTTATTAAAATTAGATTCTGTTGATCAACAATTAACGATTCCGATTTCTAGTGATTTGAATGGTGACTATAACTTAATTATTGTTACTGATGGGACTAATCAAGTTACTGAAGACAATGAAAACAATAATATTCAATCCTACAGTCAAAAAATTACGATTACCAACCCTCAACCCAACTTACAGGTAACTAATATTAATGCTGCTAATGAGTTATTCTTAGGACAAGAGACAGAGATTGAGTGGACTATCTCTAATATAGGAGATGGAGCAACCGCTAATCAAACCTGGGGGGAACGAATTTGGTTATCTTTAGATAATGAAATTCAAAGTGATCAAGATATTGTTTTAGGAACAGTTAACAATCTCAACAATTTAATTAGTAATGACGGTTATAATAATCGTCTTGCTGTTACTATTCCTGATAATATTGCGATTGGTAACTATTATTTAATTGTTGAAACTGACTATGAAAATAGGATTGAAGAATCAGTAGAAACAGATAATATTCAAGCAACCATTGTTCAAATAAAAGAAGTCCCACCGGAACCAAAACCCGATTTACAAGTAAGCAATATTCAAGCGTCCAATCGAGCGATCGCAGGATATGATATTAACGTATCATATGATGTTACTAATAGTGGTAGTGTAGCAACTTCTGTTAATAATTGGACAGATTCCATTTATTTATCAACGGATCAAAATTTTGATGTAAATGAAGATATTTTAATTGGAAATTATGAACACAACGGTATTTTAGAACAGAATCAAAGTTATTCTGTTGATAATATTAATGTTGAGTTACCGAATAATATTGATGGTGATTTTTATGTTTTTGTCACCACAGATATCAATAATCAAGTTGATGAGGATATTTTTGAAAGTAATAATAGTAATTATGACGATGAGGGTATAACTATTTATGCAACTTTATTACCAGATTTGGAAATAGAATTAACTGCACCAACAAAAGTAAGAGCAGGTGAAATTTTAACCGTTAATTATCAGATTCAGAATAATGGTTTAGCTGCGACTCCTAATCAAAATTGGTCACAAAGATTCTATTTATCTCAAGAGGAAAACCTAGATATTAATTCATCTATATTATTAGGAACAACCACTTATCAAGGGGTTATTGAACAAAGTAATAGTGTTGATTTAACCTTCAATAAAATTCTTGACTATAATTTAGAAGGATTTTATTATATACACGGTGTTGTAGATAATAGTAATACTGTTGTAGAAATTTTTGAAGATAACAATACTAATATTGCTGCTAATTTTCTTGAAATTGTTTCTACCCCTCCTGATTTAGTGGTTAGTAATGTTATTATTCCTAATAATGCTGAAGCAGGAGAAAATATCAATCTACAATGGACAGTAAGCAATCAAGGTAATGGTGATAGTTTTGTTAATAGTTGGGTAGATGGGGTTTACTTACAAGACTCATCAGGGAATAACAGATTATTAAATAGTTTTACTCATGAAGGATTATTAAATACAAATGAATTTTATACGCAATCACAAACCGTAACAATTCCTAATAATATTGAAGGGGATTATAGCATTTATGTAGTAACTGACTTCAATAATCAGGTATTCGAGAAAGATAAAGAAAATAATAATAAATCTGAGTTACAATCTATTAATATTATTCGTAATCTACCCGATTTAGTTGTTAGTAACCTTAATTTATCTCAAGAAACAGATATTGATTCGGGTACAACAATTACCGTTACCTGGGAAGTCACAAATCAAGGAGAAAAAGCAACTACTATTAATAATTGGATAGATAATGTTTATCTACGAGACGAATTAGGAAATGAAACCTTACTAAAAACAGTTAATCATCGAGGGAACTTAATGATTAATGATAGTTATTCAGTCAGCACAGAAGTTGAGCTTGATGTTACCCTTAATGGTAATTATGAAATATTTGTAGTAACAGATGGGTTTAATGGTGTTGAAGAAGACGATAAAGAAAACAATAATACGTCAGAGATTAAACCTATCAATATTATTCGTAAAACCCCTGATTTAGTGACAATAATAATTAACGCACCCAGTCAAGTACAAGCAAATAAAAGTGTCTTAATTTCATGGGAAGTTACCAATCAAGGAACAAGAGATAGTCTTGTTAATCGTTGGGTTGATAGAGTATATTTAGTTGATGAATTGGGTAACAAAACCTTCCTCAAATCCTTTACAAATAATCGCTTATTAAATCCAGATCAATCTTATATTCGTCAAGAATCAGTACAGATTCCCTTTGATTTTATTGGTAACTACAACTTTTTAGTAGAAACGGATAGCTTAAATCAAGTTTATGAAGCAGAAACAGACAATAATAATCAATCAGAATTACACCCAACTAATATTATTCGTAATACTGCTGATTTACAAGTAACTAATGTAACATTTAACCCCAATCGTTTAGAATTTGGGGATACCATTAGCGTTAATTGGGAAGTCAGAAATAATGGTGATGCAGCGACTAATGCTAATTTCTGGTACGATTCAGTTTATCTCTCTTTAGATTCTGATTATAGTGAAGATGACATTTATATTGGACGATTTCTTAACAGTAATTTACTGAAAAATGGATTAAGTTATCAAGCAACTGCTGAGTTTAATATACCGGCGATCGCAATTGATAATTATCATATAATTGTTCGTACCGATAGCAGTAATAACGTTTTTGAACCGAATTTAGATGATAACAATGATGGAAGTAGTAGCAATCAAGTTATTATTAATTCTAACACTCAAATCACTACTAATTTAAGACGACTAGATGATCCCAATAATCCCAATGGTGACATCCCATTATCCCCTGAATTTACACCAGATTTAGTGGTAACAACTGTTAGTATTAATGAAACAGAAATCCTTACTAATCAGTCCCTAGAAATAACATGGACAGTCGAAAATCAACGTTACACTGCTGGTAATCAAGTTTGGTATGATACTATTTATGTATCTCCCGAAGCAGAATTTAACCCTGACAATGCGATCGCCATTGGTTCTCGTTTAGGAAGTGGTGATACTTATACCAAAACAGATTCTTTCTTATTACCTTACGATTTAGAAGGTAATTATTATGTTCATGTGGTAACTGATAGTAATAACCGAATTATTGAAGGAGAAGCAGAAGATAATAATAGTAATTCTACCCCATCTCCTCTACAAATCACTGCTATAGATAATCCCAATCTATTAGATTTAGTTGTAGAAAATATTACCTTTAATCAAACTCAAGTTAATGTAGAAAATGATTTTACTATTAACTACACCGTAAGCAACCAAGGACAAGAAATTACAGGAAGTTGGGTTGATGCTGTTTATCTTTCTACGGATAATCAATGGGATGTTAACGATATTTTGTTAGGTAAAGTTAATCATAATGGAGGAGTGGCAGCACAAGGAAATTATAGTAAATCGCTAACAACAAAAATCCCTGGATTAAGTATTGGTGATTATTATGTAATTGTCAGAAGCGATATTCAAAATCAAATCCCAGAAGCAGATGAATTAAATAACCGTAATACCTCCAATAATCAAGTTAAAATTGATGTTCCTATCTTAGAGATTGGTAACCCAGTAATAGGAAAATTATCAGAAAATCAACGTATTTACTATCGTTTTGATGTAGAAGCAGGGGAGATACTATCTATCAATTTTGATAGCAATTTAACAGAAGGATTCAACGAGTTATATATCAGTTATGAAGATGTCCCCACCAGAGGTGATTTTGACTTTGGTTATAATCAACCCTTTGAAGTGGATCAAGAAATTGTTCTCAATAATACTTTAGGAGGAACCTATTACCTATTAGCTTATGGAAATGATGTTAATAATAGTAATGCAAGTTACACCTTATCTGCTGATAGTTTAGACTTTTCTTTACGGGATATTGGAACAATAACAGGAAGTAATAAAGGACTCGTTACTATTCCCTTAACAGGGGCAAAATTTACCCCTAATACCATCGCTTCTTTGATTGCTGAAGATGGAAGCGAATTAAATGCAGAGCAACTTATTTGGCAAAATAACAGCGAAATCTGGGCGCAATTTGACTTACAAGGATTAGATATCGGTTTATACGATGTTCAAGTATCCGATGGGAATAAAATATCATTAATTGCTGATAGTTTTAATATTATTGATGCAGAAGCCGGTCAATTAGAAGTAGAAATTGAAGCCCCTGAAGTGTTATTACAAGGGACACAAGGAACCGTTACTTTTAAATATTTTAATGCTGGTTATACAGACATCACTGCGCCAATTTTAGACTTTAGTTTAGAACAGGGTAGCACTTTACCCGCTTATTATCGTGATGGGAATACCCAATCTTTGGTGGGTAATTTTTCTGATAATAACTATCGATCTTTACCTGGTGTAATAACAGGGGAAGTTCACAGTTTACCTGCAATTTTTGATGTGAAAAATATTCAAAGTCTTCCTTATCAATCACCCTTTGGAGTGTTGCGTCCCGGCGAAACAAAAGAATTTACTTTTACGTTTGGCCACGACCCTGATGTTAATGAAGTAATACATAGAATTACTTCTCCTGCATCTGGACAAACCATAGATTGGGATAGCTTTAAAGATGACATTAAACCTGCATATATCTCTGCTGAAGCGTGGGATGTTATTTTTGATAATTTTATTGCTCAAGTAGGGAATACTACTGATAGTTTAGAAGCAGCACTGGCTAAAAGTGCAGCTTATTTCAGTCGTATTGGAGATAATAGTTATGATGTTGAAGAATTGATTGCTTTTGAGCTACAAAAAGCCAGTAATAATTTTGTTGATTCCTCCTTAGCTACCAGTATTGATGCTTTAGCAAAAACCCCTGGTATAACCTTAGCAATGGGAAGGAATTTCCGAAACTCCATTGAAGGCCGGTTTAATATAGGTGGTTTTGGACGGGGTTGGTTTCATCCTTGGGAAGTTAATATTATTACCGATAGTGATGATAATGTCATTATTCAAGATGCTGAGAGGGTTCGTTTTTTTACCTTACAAAATAACGGAAGTTATCGTGGAGAAAATAATGATTCAGAAACGTTAACTAAGAATAACAATGGCTATATTTTAGAAGATGTAACTGGGACTATTATTAACTTTAACCTTGATGGTTCTTTCCAATCTTTTAGTGAACCCAATGGTAACAGTATCACAGCGACTTATACGAATAATCAATTAACTCGCTTAACTCATTCTAATGGGGATTTCTTTACCCTTAATTACAATAGTCAAGGTCGTATTCGTCAAGTCATTGATCAAACAGGAGAAATTACGAATTATACGTATGATTCTGCTGGAGAACATTTACTCAGTGTTACTAACGACCAAGGTACTATTTCTTATACTTACAATAACGAAACAAGAACCGCTAAACAACACGCCCTGACTTCTATTACTTATCCCGATAATACTAATAGTTATTACGAATACGATGACTTCGGGAGAATGACTCAGCAAAGTTTAGATAACGGTAATGAAACGGTTGACTATATCTATGATTCTAATGCTGGTGTTACGGTCACTGATGCTGATGGAAATAGTAGTAAGGTTTTGTATAATGCACGGGGTCAAATCGCAAAAATCACCGATCAGTTAGGTCGAATTTATCAATTTGATTATGATAGTAATGGTAATTTAATTGCTACGACAAATCCAGATGATACTACTTCTTTATTCCGCTACGATTCCAAAGGAAATATTACCCGTTCTCTCAATCCATTAGGTAATCAAATTCGCTTTAGTTATGATTCTCGTTTCGATTTCTTAGAACAATTAACCGATCAAAAAGGGAATCGACTCACCTATAATTATGATGAGCTAGGAAATACGAGAAACATTACGTATGCTGATGGTAGTTCAGAAGTTTTTGACTATGATCAACAAGGCAATTTAATCCTATCTGAAAATCGCCGTCAACAGACTATTGAATATAGTTATAATGCTCAAGGTTTAGTCACTGAAAAGTTATATACCGATGGAACAAAAGCAACGTTTAGTTATGATGAACGAGGTAATTTATTAACTGCCATTGATTCCGATAGTAGTGTTGCTTACGAATATGATCAAAGCGATCGCTTAACCAAAGTAACTTATGATTCAGAACGCTTTTTAACCTTTAATTATGATAGCGCAGGTCGCCGCACACAAATGCGAGATCATAATGGGTTTGAAGTTAATTATAGTTACGATAATGTCGGACGACTCAAAACATTAACCAACGAAAATGAGCAGTTAATTGTTAGTTATACTTACGATAATATTGGTCGTTTGCAACGGGAAGATAACGGCAATGGTACTTATACGACTTATAACTATGATATTGCTGGACAGTTACAAAATCTAGTTAATTATGCTCCCGATGGTACCGTAAATTCTCGTTTTGATTATACTTATGATCTCAATGGTCGTCGCAGCAGCATGACCACTTTAGAAGGCAAAACCAACTATACTTATGATGCGATTGGACAGTTAACTTCTGTTACTTTACCCGATGGTCGGACGATTAATTATACTTACGATGCTGCTGGAAATCGTATTGCAGTAGAAGATAATGGCATAACAACAGGATATAGCACCAATAATCTTAATCAATATCAAACAGTGGGTAACGCTGTTTATGAATACGATGATGATGGTAACTTAATCAGTAAAACAGAAAATAATAAGACAATTACTTATAACTATGACAGCGAAAATCGTCTAATTGAAGTGATGAGTCCAGAGGGAATATGGACTTATGAATACGATGCGTTGGGGAATCGCATTGCAACCATACACAATGGAGAAAGAACCGAATATTTACTTGATCCCACTGGTATAGTAAATGTAGTTGGTGAATATGATAATAACGGTTTAGTGGCTAATTATGTTCATGGTTTAGGGTTAGTTAGTCAAGTTAATAATAGCAGTGCCAATTATTATGATGCCGATGCGATCGGTTCTACCATTGGTTTAAGTGATGTTAATGGTAATTATCTAAATACCTATTCATATTTACCCTTTGGTGAAGATTTAACCAAAAAGGAAGCCATATCTAACCCATTTGAATATGTGGGTCAATGGGGCGTGATGGATGAGAGTAATGGACTCGATTTCATGCGGGCAAGGTTTTATGACACTGTTGATGGAAGGTTTACCAGTTTAGATCCCATTGGATTAGCTGGTGGAGATACTAATTTTTATGCTTACAGTGCCAATAGTCCTGTCATCGCGGTCGATCCTTGGGGAACCGCTTGGTGGATTCCAGCAACAGCAGCAGCAGGTGCAATTATTGGTGCTGGAGTCGGTGCTGCGGGGTATATTGTATCATCTGGAATTAAAGATATAGCTAGTGGGGGAGGAGTTAGTGGTACGTTGGGCGGTTTACTCGGTGCAACTACTTCTGGAGCGTTATATGGAGGAGTTGTGGGAGCTACTGGTGGATTAGCTCTTCCAGGGGTTACTACAACTGTAGGTGTAGCTGGCATGGCCGGAGTTGGTGCTGCCACTAATGGTATTGGTTATGGTATTGAAACAGCAATTGATGGTGGATTTAGCGCAAATGGATTAGATCAAGCCCTTACAATAGGAGCCTTAACTGGTCCTATTCCTTGGTTTATGCCCGGAAAGAAAATTAACTGGCTTGTTGGAAGACCGAATAAATATATCAAGCCTCTTCTCAAAGGACTAAATGTACGTGGAAAATCACTCTGGGAAGCTCTTGCCAGAACTGGGATAGCTGGAATCAATGCCAATGTAATCTACGAAGATGCAAAGGATTTACTTTCAGAGTTCATAACCTTAATCATCAATGCTTTCGATCCCAACGATATCCTTGGCCCCGAAGGGTTTGGGGAAGAAAATTGGATACCAGGGGATGAACCCTTAAACTATACCATCCGCTTTGAAAACCTAGACACAGCCACTGCACCGGCGCGAGAAGTCCGTATTGTTCAACAACTTGACGCAGACTTAGATTTCCGTAGCTTCCGTCTGGGTGACTTTGGCTTTGCTGACTTTGTTTTTGATGTCCCGGAAAACCAACCTTACTATCAAACCCGCCTCGACTTAACCGAAACCGACGGGGTTTATGTGGATGTTTTCGCAGGAATAGACGTAAATACCAAAGAAATTTTCTGGGAATTAACCGCCATTGACCCCGAAACCGGAGAAATACCCACCGACCCCCTCACCGGTTTTTTACCGCCCAACCTCGACGGAACAGAAGGCCAAGGGTTTGTTACCTACACCCTCAATGCGATCGCAAATGTACCCACCGGAACGGTTATCGATGCAGCAGCGACCATCTTCTTCGACAATAACGAACCCATCGATACCCCTCCCATTTTCAACACCATCGATAACGGAGAACCCACCAGTACCGTTGACCCTTTACCCACCGTCAGCAATCACCCCGAAATCCTCGTACAGTGGACAGGGACAGAAGAAGAAGGGGGTTCCGCTATTGCAAGTTACAGCGTTTACGTCTCGGAAAACGGCCAACCTTTCACCCCGTGGCTAGAAAATACCACCCTCACCGAAGCCATTTATCTCGGTGAAATGGGGAATACTTACGAATTTTATTCCATCACCATTGACAACGTCGGAAACCCCCAAGAAACACCCACTGAAGCACAAGTATCCGTTACCCTGGCTACCCTAGATATAGATCGTAACGGAATTCTCGAACTACAAGATTACAACTTAATTGATCTCTATGCTTCTGGGTTAGACGAAAGTGAGTTTGATTTCTTAATCAACAATTTTTCCAACGATTTAATCGGCGAAAATGCAATTGATGATCTTGCTGATTCAACTTGGAGGTATATAAATGAGGTAGCATACCCCTTATTTGATATCGATGGAAACGGTCAACTTGAAGTACAAGATTATAACTTAATTGATGTATACGCTTCTCAACTAGATCCCCTAGAAGTTGGATTTTTAATTGAGAATTACTCCAATGATTTAATCGGGGATAACGCCACCCGTGCCGATGCTGATTCAATCTTGGCCTATTTTGAAACCATTGTGCCAGAAACAGTTTAACAAGAGGCAGAAGGTAGGGGGCAGAAGGCAGGAGAAAAGATTTACGACATTTTTCAAATCCTGATTCTGTCATTCCGAGGAACGAGGAATTTCTGTAACTTCCTAATTATAACGAGTAGGTTTATAGCAAAAAAAGTTGCCTGCGATCGCTTTTCCCCACAATAGGAGATGCAACAATCACAGGCAAAAAATCCGTGTTTCTGGTTTTGTTTAGAATAAGCCTAAAGTTAAAGACTCATCAATGGGGAAAGTCGCACCCGCGCCTAACCAGATGGTAACAACCGTTCCGAAGAGGAATACAGCAGTCGCAATAGGACGACGGAAGGGGTTTTGAAACTTGTTGACGCTTTCAATGAAAGGAACCAACAATAAACCCACAGGAATAGCACCTTGACAAGCAATTCCCAGTAATTTGTTGGGAAGAACCCGTAAAATTTGGAAAACGGGATATAGATACCATTCGGGTAAGATTTCAAGGGGAGTGGCAAAGGGATCTGCCGGTTCCCCGATTAATGCGGGATCGAGTACCGCTAAACCGACTAATAAGCCGATGGTTCCCAGAATAACCACAGGGAACACATAGAGTAAGTCATTGGGCCAAGCGGGTTCACCGTAGTAGTTGTGACCCATTCCTTGGGCTAACTTAGCACGCAACTTAGGATCGCTTAGGTCTGGCTTTTTTTCAATGGCCATTTTATAGATTTCTCCTTATCGAAATAGAGGATCAGCAGGATTTTTATCCGGATACGGATGATCAGTGATTAATTATGCAATATTTCCTCATAATTAACTGTTCACTGATCACCGTTTGTTACTTCAGATACGCTTTACAAAGGACCAGAAATCCCTTGCTTACGAATCATTAAGAAGTGGGCTAACATGAATACCGCAATTAACCAAGGGAAGACAAAGGTGTGGAGACTGTAGAAACGGGTTAAGGTGGCTTGTCCCACACTTTGACCGCCTCTGAGGAGTTCCACCATTTGATCGCCCACCACAGGAATCGCAGCAGGAACACCGGAGACGATTTTAACCGCCCAGTAACCCACTTGGTCCCAAGGTAAAGAGTATCCTGTTACACCGAAAGAAACGGTAATTACCGCTAGGATAACCCCTGTCATCCAGGTTAACTCACGGGGCTTTTTGAAGCCACCGGT
>JASJBX010000145.1 GCA_030066295.1 Crocosphaera sp. | reverse complement strand
TCCAGGTTTTACCTTTTACCGTACCATATACTATCATTATATCGTAATTACTGCGTTTCGCTAACCCCATCTAAATCAGATAGATTTTAGATGGGGACTGCGCTCAACGATTTTGTTCAAACGAAAACTACGCCAACCTAGATCAGAAATAGCACGAGAAAGTTTACGGTTTATAAAGAAAGTATTAAGTAATGGCTAGTGGCTTGTTTTAACTAAAATGGCGGGTTACGACGAATTCTAACCCACCCGACAATTCTCTTAAGATTCACTTCTTGATTATTGACACCGTAGAAAGAATATGTTACGATTATCAATCGGACAATAAAAAGCGGACGTGGCGGAATTGGTAGACGCGCTAGATTTAGGTTCTAGTGTCTTAGGCGTGAGAGTTCGAGTCTCTCCGTCCGCATTATCTAACTGTTAGTACAGGTAGATGGCACCAGTTCTTTGTAAGTTAATAGAACGATGTCCTAGAAAACTAGGCTTATCTTTGACAACGGATACATTGACAATATTGTTGTCTTCGTCCACTTTGACTTGGTAACGTAAGTTAAACTCGGTTGTATCATGAACTAATGGATAAATAACAATGTTGGCTGAACTGCCAAAGCCTTTTAAGTTACCTGTTGCTTTCGGTTGTAAGGGTTGGGGGTTCATCGATTCTAAATCGGTTAAATCATATTCAATGGGAATATCTGTCTGATTGATAATATTAACTTCTACCATGCGCTTTGTATCAAACCGGGCTACTGGTTGCCAGTATCCCGGTTGATAGGTTTCGGCGGGGGGATCTTGCCCTTGCACAACAGAAACAGGAGAAAGTCCTAGGGTCAATAAGAGAATAAATGATAATGATTTCATCGGTTTATGGTATTACAGTTGTCAAGTATGTTTTGTATTCTATCAATTAATTTTCAGATAAGGGGCAATTATTTTAATTCTGTACTCATTTATTTTAACCAAGATGATAATTTCCGTTAATAAAATCTTTATCAATCTAAGTGAGTAGGGATAACTAAATGGATTAAACCTACAGACAATAATATTAATTGTATGACTTTTTAGACTTCATCAATAATGGAGAGTTTGGTCATATTAGATTGTAACCAAAGAGCATCTTTTTTACGGTCTGTTTGCAATTCTAACACACGAATCCCTGTTGAGGGTAATGGATTTAATAATCGTTTCAATTGGGTCCAATTTTTGATTAAAATATGTTCAATTTTATAAGTCGAACATAGTTGGTAAAAATCAATATTTTGGGGAGTAGCAAAATAGGATTCAAAGAAGGATTCTTCTTGAGAAATTGGTAACATTTCAAATATACCTCCTCCATTATTGTTAATCAAAATAATAGTTAGGTGACCTTGAAACTGTTGGCGAATTAACCAGCCATTGGTATCATGTAAAAGGGCTAAATCTCCCGTTATTAGAACACTACTTTGTGCTTTATAAGCCATTCCTAAAGCAGTTGACAAGGTTCCTTCAATACCATTAGCCCCTCGATTAAAATAAGGTATAAATTGACTCTTATTCGGCATCCAAAAAAATTCTGCATAGCGGACTGGCATACTATTAGCAATGAAAATCGAGGTTTTTGCTGGTAAAATTTTAGACAATATAAAATAAACTTTTGCTTCTAATATTTCCCGATCTTTGTTAAAACTAGATTTTATTTTTTGATTAATAATTTTGTTTATTTTTTTCCATTCTTTTAAGTAAGATAACGACCTCTTTTTCGGTAAATACCTTTCATCAAATTCTATTTCTATATCATGAATATCTACTTTGATACCATGAGTCTTATTATGAAGAGGATCAAGACTTTCAGGACGATGATCAATAATAAAATGTTCGACTTTACAGTTTTCTAACCATGCTCTTAATTGTTTACTGGTGGGAAATTCTCCAATTTGAATAACGACATCAGGAACTAATTTCTCCGCTAATTTACTGTTACGAAGAATAATATCATAAGTATTAATTAAATTGGAAAAGCCTTGAGCATAATTTCTCAAAGGAGATAAGGCTTCTGCTAAGACGGGATAGTTTAATACTTTTGACAGAAAGAAAATTTGATCACAGTAAAGATAAGGGTTGTAAGAATTAAAAACACCAGCAATAATAATACCTTTTGGTTTCGATAACCATTGGTGTAAATAATCAGCTAAATAATAGCTAGTTAAGCATTTTTTGTCTCCTGCATAAATATTACTAAAAAAATCATCAAAACTTCTTTCAGAGAATAGAGTTTTAATGTTAGGGTCAAAAATAGGGGCCAACGGTTCACGAAAAGGACAGTTTAAATGCACAACTCCCGAATAGGGAATTAAAGCGTGATCCCATGCAGAAATGATAATTTGTCTAAGATAAGACAACATTCTCATCTCCACAGAAGGTAAAGATAATTCTGTGTACCAATTACAATAATTGCTGTACAATTTAACTTGATCAATGGTTTGTCCTGCATGACAGTTTCTTAATTCTGGAGGCCGATCAGCCGTAAAAATTAATAAGGGAACTTGACTTTCTTTTGCTTCAATCACCCCCGGATAAAAATTGGCGCAGGCTGTCCCTGATGTGCAAATTAAAGCCACAGGAATATGAGTTCGCTTGGCTATTCCCAGGGCAAAGAAAGCAGCCGATCGCTCATCCAAAATGGGGATGGTTTCAATCTTAGGATGGTTGGCAAAAGCAATGGTTAAAGGGGTTGAACGAGATCCTGGACAGACAACAGCAGTAGTTAACCCTAAACGAGATAATGTCTCGACAATAATAGATGTCCAAAGTGTATTGATATTACGAAAATCAAGCTGCATTCTTTATAAATTGACTAATCCTTTCCTATCTATTATCCATTATCCATTGCTTAAAAAGATTTTAGAAGGGGACCGCTCAAAAATTTATGTTCAAAAAGTTCTCAAACCCTGATCAGTTCTGCATTAGACCGAGTTTGCATGGTAGAAAACAAGAAACAATCAGAGGTGCTTGCATTTTCGATCAAATATAATAAAGTTTAGTGATTAAAAATCGAAACATGATGGCCCTAGATCGTTCTACTTTTCGTATTTCCCCTTTAGTTCAGATTACTTTAATTAGTTTATATATTGCTTTGACGGTTCCGTTACCGTTTCTTGCGGAGGTGACTAATGCGCCTATTTCTTCTAATGTATTATGGATAGGAATTGCTGTAGGCTTATTAGTTTTAGTGGGGGCTTTAAGTGAACGGGTTATTGTTAATGATAGTCAAATTAAAGTGGTTTATCCTGTTTGGTTTCCTGCTTTTTTTCGGAAAGGATGGTCATTAAATTGGTCAGACATCAAAGATTTAAAATTACGGACAACGGGACAGGGGGGTTTAGTTTATTATTTTATTAGTGAAAATTCAGACCAGGCTTATTTACTGCCCATGCGAATCGCAGGATTTTCCTATTTAGTCCGGATTGTGACTGAAAAAACAGGCATTGATACCACAGATATTCGCCCCCTTTCTCAACCTTGGATGTATTTAATTCTTTTGATCTGTACTTTCTTTTTATTGTTAATGGATAGTTGGACAATTTGGACAGCAATGAATGTCTAGTTTTGCTCAGAAAAAGTCTACTATTTTCTTAATTATGCTGATTAACCTGAGTTCGGAGTAAGCTAAAATGTAAATCAATTCGTTGACTCCGAACTCAAGTTAATTTTATTTTTCAACTTTAACTCCTTTCCAAAAAGCCACATAATTTTTTATATTTTTGGCTTTTGCTTTGGGATTAGGATAATACCAAGCAGCATCTTTATTTTGTTGTCCATCCACTTCAATCGTATAGTAACTCGCTTGTCCTTTCCAGAAACAAGTTGTATGGGTGTCACTCTTTTTAAAATACTGTTCTTTAATGGACTCATGGGGAAAATAGTGATTTCCTTCTACCATTTCGCATTGATCACTCTCTGCTAAGGTAACACCATTCCAAATTGCTTTTGTCATGTTTTATCTCTGAAATTATACCACTATCTATTATGGAGGAAATGGGTTTTGTTGACAAGACTAAAAAATACAATATTCAACCTAGTTAAAAAAATTCCCCCTGCATTTATTATCTGTAACAGCATTAGTTTACTTTTACTACTTTTAATCATACTTTATGCTCAGAAATTTGAACCATCAATAGAAGGTTTATTTATCCCCCCTGCAACGCCTCCTTATCCCACAGCAGGTTTCTTAACTCATACGTTTGAGATATTGTGTTCTATTCCTCCAGTGGTATGTGGGTTTAGTTTTGTTATTCTTCGACGTATCCACCCTAACAATACGAATAATTTTTTCTTGTTAGGTTCTACTATTTTAACAGGGGGATTTTTCTTGAATGAAATTTATCGGATTCACATTATTTTACAATACTTTGATATTTCTAAATTGATGACTATCAAGGTGTATGGATTAATTTTAATACTCTATTTATTATTATTTTGTAAACATCTTAAGAACACCCCTTATGGTATTATAATCACCTCATTTTTATTGATTCTATTAGCCGTTTTAATCGATACTCATTATCAATATGTTCCTGTACGATCTTCATTAATTGAAGGCATACCTAAATTACTGGGTATGGTCAATTTTACCCTTTATTTTTGTCTGCTTTGCTATCAAGAAGTATTAAAAGCATTTTTAAGTAATCAGACCAATGTCAAGATACCTGTAACCAATCGAAACACGAAATAATTGAACAACACTTTAGTTTTTAGTTTCTGACTTTTGAGGATTATCGGGGGTATCTGTCGGAGAATCTGACGAAGACTCATCAACCGGATCAGCCAGAGGAACTTCTTCAACTTCAGGTAACCGTTCGGCGGTCAAATCTTTCGAGGTTTGACTCCCCCCTGAGAGACGCTTAAGTAATTTTGGACGGGGGTCATGTAAAAGATACGTGACTTCATCCCCTAGCTGCCAATTTTGGGTGGCTTGAACCACTTGTAATGTACCTTTGCGCTTAATTAAAAGGGGTAACACCTCTCCTTCACGAATTAAGGCTTGAAAATGGGCTTGTTTAAAAGACAGTCCAGGTTCTTGAAAATCCGTAATCCCTAACTTAAATTGGCCTTCGGTTAGGTATTGATTCCACATTTTAATCAATTGTTGATCCACAAAGGCGGGACTGATTTTAGTATTACTGCTTTTACTACTTTTACTAGGGCTATTTTCTTGAGGCGCGTTACTGGGAAAGATGGCAAAAACCCTGGGGGGTTTAAATTCTTCTGTGGCCCGTTGGGCTAACACTAAATTAACTTGACCATTGCTAGTCAAGGCCATAAACGTCCCCATGGACTCAATGCCCGCTTCTTCTAAGACATCAGGATCAAGCGCACTACTTTGGAACACAGATAAACCGGCCGCTTCGGCTTGTTGACAGGCTTCCGGGTCGGTATCGATTAATACCACCGATTCTCCCCGTTGCTCAAATAATCGTCCCATCAGTCGTCCTAAAGCATTACAGCCCACAATCACCGCGCCGGTGGCTTCCACGGCTGTAATTTTTAACCCCTTCGCTACCCAACGGGCCGATAACCCTTGAACAAAGACTGTCATCATAATGGTCAGAAAGACCAACGCTTTAATAGAGTCGCCCCCATTAATCCCTTTTTGGGTCAGTAAAATAGCAAATAAAGAAGCCACAGAAGCCGAAACAATTCCCCGTGGGGCAATCCACCCTAAAAAGAATTTTTGTCGCCAATTCAGGTCACTATTGATGGTACAAAAGGCCACACTAATGGGTCGTACCACCCACATTAACGTGAGAACCGTTAAGACACTGCCCCATCCCAACGCAAAAATACTATCGATGGACAGATCTGCCGCCAACAGGATAAATAACACCGAGACGCATAAAACCGTCAATTGTCCTTTAAACCGCCTTAATAATCGTTCATCGGGAATGGATGAAGCCCTGAGAACAATTCCGGCTACTACCGTAGCCATTAACCCTGATTCACTACGGCTGAATTGGGATAAGCCAAATAACCCCCAAACCCCAGCTAAAACCACTAAGTTTCTCAATTCTTCTGAGAGAAAAGGGGTATTTTTGAGAATAAAGCCGAGTAACGCCCCACTAATTCCCCCAATCAGGGCACCAATGGCAAATCGTAGCAACAAACCACTAAAAATCTCGACAGGGGTGGCACTGCTGTTCAAAATCGTGTCGAGAACCACCACCGCTAAAATCGCTCCCACGGGGTCAATGAGAACCCCCTCGCTTTCGAGTAAGGTGGCGACTTTGCGGTCTACTTCAACTTGTTTCAGAAGTGGACTAATCACTGTTGGTCCGGTGACCACCACCAAAGCTGCATAGAGGAAGGCGATAGACCAAGGAAATTCCGCTAACCAATGGGCCGCCATCCCTCCCCCTACTAGGGTAATTAAGGTTCCAAAGGTGACTAAATTACGAAGACTCCCTGAGACTCGTCCTAAATCCCGTAATTCTAAGTTTAATCCCCCTTCAAAGAGAATAATGGCTACGGATAAGGCGACTAATACTTCTAAGCCGACCCCTAAATCATGGGGATGAAGAAAGTTAAGACCGTCGGCTCCAAGTATGATACCAAACAGAAGCAGAAAGACAATGCTAGGAACTTTAAAAAATTCAGCAATGACTTGCGCGCTGATACCGGCCAGAACAGCCATTACTATTTGCAAAGTGAGTTCAAAGGATTCTTCCATAGGCTTACTGACGGCAGACTACTTCGATAGAATGTACTAACCAATAACCTCCACAACAAGGCCATAGAAAATCATGGTTAGCTACGGGGATAGATAAATGGCTATTAATAATACACTGCCGAAGCTAATGGGGTTTGATGGTGAGCTTAGTTTTGACCCCTGACCATTTTCGCTATTTTTGATAGGTACTAGGCGGTTGTGTCCCTGTATTTCAACAGTGCTTTTATATTCACTATACCTTTGGGTTAGATTCTCATCAATTATATTTGACTTTAGGTTAATTTATCAACTAATTCCCTGAATAGTAACCTGACGGGGTGGCTGGCCGGTTTCATTGTTAGTAACTGTATGGTATTATCTTAAGCTTTTCTAAAAAATATTAAGTGTTGTTGGGGGAGATTTTCTTCGGTTTTTTCCCAGGTTAATCCCACTCGACTCATTTCTTTTTTAACTTGTTTCTCGGTCATTTTGTGCAATTTTTTAATAGGAATCAAAGGATTTTCTCTACGATATTCTGCTAATATAACTCTTCCTTCAGGCGTTAAAGCTTGGACAATATTTTCCATCATTAGAAGCCTCGTAGGTCAAGGTTTGACCACCAATGAGAAAAAAAGCAACTAATAAAATTAAACTGAGGATAAAGATTTTTAAAGGCTTCATGAATTTTTTAGTATTCTTCAAAAAAAATTAGTTATGATTAAACTATAGCTTATTTGAGAAATATTATAAATATTCAGAATAAATCATTGAAAGCTGTTTGATTAAATAAGCTCAGGCTTTGTTCATTGGAAATCAGAAAAATGAATAAACTGTTTTGCAGTATTTTGATCGGTTCAATAAGTCTGTTTGCTAATGTATCCCCGGTAATTTTGGCAAAGGAAAATAAATCATCTATTACCTATTTTAGTCGTTCTCCTCGTCTAGTTAATGTAATGACAACCTATCGAGGAGCAAGGGTGGGTAGTCCACGCTATTATTATACGATTGACCTACCCAATGGAAGCGGTGAACCTTTAAAAACAATTACAATTAATAAACGTCAAGGATTTGAAGAAATTGACTATTATCCCCAGGAAACGATCGCTTTTGAAGGAACCCCTCATCATAGAGAAAACCCGTTAACCATTGAAGAAACCACCTGGGATCAACAAACAGAAACCATGACAATTACCTTTGATCCTCCTGTGTCTCCAGGGACAAGATTTACCGTGGGATTAAAAGCTAAACAAAACCCAGAACATGGAGGAACTTATTTATTTGGAGTCACAGTCTTTCCTCCAGGCAATAATCCCAGAGAATTATATTTAGGCAGTGGCCGTTTATACTTTGATGGGACTGATAGTGGAGATTATGATTAAATTTTATAAAAAAAAGGAAGAAAGTTCTCTTTCTTCCTATGCTTATTAACTTGTTTGATCAATTAAGATTATCGCAAGGTACTACGAGCATTAGTTCCACCAGACTTGGCAATTTCCTTTTCTAAGATTTCGTAAGCCTTATCAAATTGAGGATCACCAAAAGCACCGATTTTGTCTCGTTCCTGTTGAAGGTCTTTTCTTTGTTCTTCAGTCAATTCCAGCACAACATCAGGTTCAATCCCCTGCTTATTAATATCGCGGCCACTGGGGGTCAAATACTTAGCAATGGTCACAGCTAGTCCTGATGTACCATCCCCTAACCGTCGTACCGATTGGACTAAACCCTTACCAAAGGTTTTGGTTCCGACTAAAGTGGCACGATCATTATCCTGTAAAGCACCAGAGAGGATTTCACTGGCACTGGCCGAACCACCATCTACCAGGATAACCAGGGGTTTATCGGTCAAAGCGCGGTTTGTCGCCCGTTGTGCTTCTACTTCTCCGTTGCGACTCACAGTAGACACGATTCTACCTTGGTCGAGCCACATCCGAGCAATTTCGATGCTGGAGTAGAGGAGTCCCCCAGGATTAGAGCGTAAGTCTAAGATATAACCATTAACTTTAGCCGCTTCAGCCTCCCGAATGGCATCGCGCATTTCTTCGCTGGCGTGGGCGCTAAACTGTGTTAAGCGAATATAACCCACCTTGCCGGTTGGTGTATCTTTAACCTCAGCTTTAACCGGATGCAGTTCAATCCGCGCTCTGACGATAGGATAATTAATTTCCTGATTGGTACGACGAATGGTTAAAGTGACTTTGCTCCCGGGTTTACCACGAATGAGTTTAACCGCATCTTCCACTTCCATTCCTTCGGTGGTTTTGCCATCGATTTTAGTAATCACATCTTTAGCAAGAATTCCCGCTTCAAAAGCGGGAGTATCTTCGATGGGAGCCACAACTGTTAATTCTTTGGTGTCTTCATCTTTGGTAATTTGAATGCCCACCCCCGTTAATTCCCCAGAGGTATCAATTTGCATATTTTTGAACTCTTGGGGGTCCATAAAGCGAGTGTAGGGATCATCGAGTTGTTCCAACATTTCCCGAATCGCTTTATAGGCATCTTCTTTACTGTTGTAGGTTTTGGACTCTCCTACATATTGCTGACGAACCGCAAGCCAATCTACTTGATTAAAGGTAGCATCAACATAGGTATCATTAATAACTTGCCAAACTTCATCGACTAATTTTTTGGGATTATCTTCAAGATAAGCAAGGCTACGGGAAAGACGCAACCCTGCGCCGGTCACGGCGACGGCGGTTAAAACAGCAGCAGTGGCACCAAGAATTAACCCTTTTTTGTAATTGACCATAAGCTAAGTGTGTGTTTATGAAACTTCTATAACAGGCGAGTGCTGACTCTAAGACAGGAACTTGTCTGAACTAATTTTATTCAGTATATCTTAGACTTTTGTAAATTGACTGAGTAAACTTAATTTTTACTGAGTTATTTTTTAATAGAGCGAGCCTCATCCTAATCATAACATTGTCCTCATGGTGATGACAGATAGCCCCTTAATTCCTACTGATTCCCTAAAAAATCAACGTCAAAACCTACGCCATCAACGCCGTTTAAAGGGATGGCAAGGGGTTTGGCGATTTCTTTTCCTCTGTGGTATGACAGGGGGGTTAATTTGGGGTGTGAGCTTACCCCATTGGCTCATCCGAGAAAAATCACAAGTTAAAATTCTGGGTAATGAGCGACTACACCAAGAACAAATTCATACCCTGCTCGATATGAGCTATCCCCAGTTAATCTGGAAGTTACCCATTCATCAGTTAAGACAAAAACTGGAAAATGAACCGCCCCTAGAAAGGGTTTATCTGACTCGTCAGCTACTTCCTGTAGAAGTCACGGTTACGGTTAAAGAAAGACAACCAGTGGCCGAAGCAACGATGCAGGGAAAAGCGGGTTTTATCGATGCTCAAGGGGTTTGGATTCCTCGCTCGTTTTATCAAGACGCTCAGGTTAAGCCATCGGTTCAGTTGAAGGTGTTAGGGTTGAGTCCTCAAAGTCTCACCTATTGGGAAAGTATTTATCCTTTAATCATTAGTTCTCCTGTGGAGATTACAGCTATGGATTGGCGTGATCCCAGTAACCTAATTTTACACACCGCTTTAGGAAAGGTTCATTGTGGCACTTATCGTAATCGGGAGCAGCTACTCAAACAACTCCAAGGATTAAGCAAACTACGTCAACTCTCTTCGCAAGTTGCCCAAGAACGAATTATTTATCTCGATTTATCTAACCCTGATGCTCCTTCGGTTCATCTTAAGGAGATTCCCTCGAAGTCTGAATAATCTGTGCCAACACCGAGTAAGCGACGGCCTATGCTTCTCGGCTATTGGTTTGTCTTTTCTGTCTTTCTAGGGGACAAACAAACTATCATCGGTCGGTCGGCAAAACAGATGGTCAAGAAAGAAATTTAAAGTGTTTCGTTTCAGTAATCCTTGAGAAACGGCAATTTCACCAAACTTAATTTTGATTTTTTCTTGGACTGATAAGATACTTTCAACGTCTTTTTCTTCTAATAAACCAGCTTGTCTTAAATATTCACCAAGAGGATATTTTGTTTCTTGTTGTAAGCAATTTCCCCATTGTTCTGCAAAAAAATCGACGGTTTCTTGTTTTAACCAACCCCGTAATGCTAGGATTTCACCGATTTTTTGATGTTTATATTCTTGTTTATCCCTGAGAACCGTCTGTAGTTGTGCTTCGTTAATTAAATCAGCATCCCGTAAAACCTCTCCCAGTAAAGGATTCCAATAGGTTTTAGGAACAACAATATGAGGAGCAGAAATGATGATATTGGGTTTAATCTTCATTGAGAACTCTCTAACACAGAATAAGAATAAACAGTTTTCAGACCATAATAGTTTCCAATGACTATAATGCCTGTGATCTCAATTACTTTTCTCCATGGCTAAGTCAGTAGTTCCACTGAAAACAATTGTACATTAAAGAGCTATTTGTCTAGGGACAATCAAGTTTAAAGAGATATTTGTCCAGAGAAAAAACCATTCAAACCTTTACCCAATCTGGAATAGAATTCAAAACAGAACGTAAAAACTACTATAAGA
>JASJBX010000144.1 GCA_030066295.1 Crocosphaera sp. | reverse complement strand
GAATTACAACAACCCATAGAATCGGTTTTTAGTAATATTAATCAAGAACCCATTGCTGCTGGTTCTATTGGACAAATTCATCGGGCAACTTTAACCACTGGGGAAGAAGTGGCCATTAAAGTTCAACGGCCAGGTATTGATAGAATTGTTGAGCAAGATATTAGTTTAATCAAGGGAATTGCGGAGTTAGTTGCTTTAACAGAATTTGGACAAAATTACGATATTGTTAAGCTTGCAGATGAATTTTCCCAAGCAATTAAAGCAGAATTAAACTTTACCAAAGAAGCAAATTACACGGATAAAATTAGAAAGAATTTATCAGAAAGCATCTGGTTTGAACCTGATCAATTAGTGATTCCCAAAGTGTATTGGGAAGTAACCAGCGAGAAAATTTTAGTCTTAGAATGGTTACATGGAAAACCCATTTTAGAAGCTGATTTAACCATTCCAGAAAGTCGTAAATCCATCGAAAAAAAGAAACAAGAAATTACAACTTTATTATTTAGGGCATTTTTCCAACAATTGTATTTAGATGGCTTTTTTCATGCTGATCCCCATCCCGGTAATATTTTCTATTTAGATAACGGGAAAATTGCCATTATTGACTGTGGTATGGTGGGAAAACTTGACCCCCGAACTCAACAAATTTTAACAGAATTATTGCTGGCAATTTTTGATTTAGATGCCCAAGGTTGTACTCAATTAACCATTGAATTATCTGAGTCTGGAAAAGTAGAAAGTTTAGAGAGATTACGGAATGATTATGAACAGATTTTACGGAAATATTATGACCTAAGTTTATCTCAATTTAATTTTAGTGAAGTGGTTTATGAAATTCTCCAAATTGCCCGTAAAAATAAGTTAAAAGTTCCCGGAAATTTAGGACTTTATGCTAAATGTTTAGCCAACTTAGAAGGGGCGGCCAGACAGTTTAATCCTGACATCAATTTATTTGATGAAATCAAACCCTTAATGACAGATTTATTCCGCCGTCAATTAGTGGGAGATACCCCCTTACAAACCAGTTTAAGGACAGTTTTAGACCTAAAATCGATTTATCTGAAAACACCCAGACAAGTGGAAATTTTACTCGATAGATTGTCTTCAGAAACCTTACAATGGAACCTAAGATTAAAAGAATTAGACCCCTTAAGACGCAGTGTTGATGCTTCGGCGAATCGTCTATCTTTTAGTATTGTACTGGGTTCATTGATTATGGGGGCTGCTATTATTTCTATTGGATCATCTACACAAGAATTATCCCTAATTAGTAGTATTTTATTCGCTGCTGCTAGTTTACTAGGGGTTTGGTTACTGATTAGTATTCTGCGATCAGGAAGATTGAGATAATAATAATTGTAAGCTTATGGACTGCCCAAACCACCGTTAATTTATTTAAAAAAGGTCAACAAAAGCCATGAATTCTTCTAATAATTGGTATATCATTAAAACAGAAACAGAACAATGCGAAATTATTGAACTTAATGCTGATCCAGTCGCAGAAAATAACAATTACTGGGGACCTTTCCCTTCAAAACAAGAAGCGATCGCCCGTCGTGTTGGCTTAATTCGTGCAGGAAAATGTCGACCCCAACTATAAATATGATATAGTACATATATATGTAAAAAAGTTTGCTCATGCCTCATCAGTCTAATTTACCGCTTTTAATTCTTATTGATGGTCATTCTTTAGCCTTTCGGGCCTATTATGCGTTTGCGAAAGCGAGAAGGGGTCCTTTAAGAACTTCTACGGGTGTTCCTACGAGTATTTGTTTTGGATTTCTTAATTCTTTAATTCAAGTTATTAAGTTAGAAAATCCTGAATATATAGCCATTGCTTTTGATAGTAAAGAACCCACATTTCGCCATGAAGCGGATGTTAATTATAAGGCGGATAGAAAAGAAACACCAGAGGATTTTATACCCGATATTCAGAACTTACAACGATTACTAGAAGCGTTAAATATAACAATTTTCATGTCTCCTGGATATGAGGCCGATGATGTTTTAGGGACTGTGGCAACCCAGGGAAGTGAAAAGGGTTATCGGGTTAAAATTGTGAGTGGCGATCGCGATTTATTTCAATTAGTTAATGATGATCATCATCTCAGTGTTTTATATTTAGAAAGAAATGCAGTTAAAAGTTCATCAGGGGAAGGTTATACAGAGTTTAATGCTGATGCTGTGACGGAAAAAATGGGCATTAAACCGACACAAGTAATTGATTATAAAGCCTTGTGTGGTGATAAGTCTGATAACATTCCTGGGGTAAGGGGAATTGGAGAAAAAACAGCAGTTAAGTTGTTAAGTGAATATGGCAGCTTAGAAGAGGTTTATAGCAATATTGAATCCATTAAAGGGGCAACTCAGAAGAAGTTAAAAGAAGGTAAGAAAGACGCTGAACATTCCCAGTTTTTAGCAAAAATTGTTACCGATGCCCCTTTTGAGTTTCAGATAGAAAATTGTGAACTAAAAGGGTTTAATTTTGATGCAGTGAAACCGATTTTAGAAGCATTAGAACTGAAAAAATTTATTAAAGAGATTAATCAGTTACAGGAACATTTGGGGGGAAATCTTACCTTAGAAGTTCATGAAAAAGCAAAAAATAACGAACCTCATCAACTATCAATTTTTGATGATATCTCAGATAAAGTTGAACCAGTTAATAACATTGAACAAGAGAAGAAAAACTCTTTAATTAATCCTGAAATTATTACAACAATTGAACAATTAGAGGGATTAGTTAATAAACTTTTAACCTGCACTAATATTGAGATTCCTGTTGCTTGGGACACAGAAACAACAGACTTAAACCCCAGACAAGCTGACTTAGTAGGTATTGGTTGTTGTTGGGGAAATCAACCCACAGATATTGCTTATATTCCTATTGGACATAAACAAGGAAAGCAACTCAAAAAAGAGCAAGTTTTGAACACATTGCGACCTATTTTAGAAGGTAGTAACTATCCTAAAGTTTTTCAGAATACTAAATTTGATCGTCTTATTTTTAAACATCAGGGAATTAACCTAGATGGTGTCGTTTTTGATACCATGTTAGCCAGTTATGTTTTGCATCCTGAGAAAAGTCATAAATTAAGTGAATTATGTGAACAATATTTAGATGGTATTACTTCCCTTGATTATAAGGACTTAGGGATAGGAAAAAAACAAACAATCGCCGATTTAGAGATTGAAAAAGTTGCCGAATATTGTGGAATGGATGCTTATGCAACCTTCTTGTTAGTAGAACCTTTAAAACAGGAATTGAAACCCGTTTCTACCCTAGAAAAACTACTATTAGAAGTAGAACAACCCCTAGAAGCTGTTTTAGCGGCTATGGAAGATACAGGGATTATTATTGATACAGAATATTTAGGTAAATTATCCAAGCAACTAGACCAAGAATTATCATCTTTAGAAGAGAACGCTTATGAAGCAGCAGGGGAAAAATTTAACTTAGGTTCACCTAAACAACTAGGACATATTTTATTTGAAAAATTAGAACTCAACCGCAAAAAATCAAGAAAAACAAAAACAGGTTATTCTACCGATCATGCTACCCTAGAAAAACTAAAAGGTGATCATCCCATCATCGATTATATTTTAGAATACCGTACCTTATCTAAGCTAAAATCCACCTATATTGATGCGTTACCAGAATTAGTCGATAAAAAAGATAAACGAATACATACTAATTTTAATCAGTCTGTAACCAGCACAGGAAGATTATCATCTTCTAACCCTAACTTACAAAATATTCCGATTAGAACCGAATTTTCTCGTCGCATCAGAAAAGCATTCATCCCCCAACAAAACTGGTTATTAGTGTCAGTAGATTATTCTCAAATCGAACTGAGAATATTGGCACATTTAAGTCAAGAATCTGTCCTCTTAAACGCTTATAAAAATGCTGAAGATGTTCATACGATCACGGCAAAACTATTGTTTGATAAAGAAGAAATTACTCCACAAGAAAGAAATTTAGGGAAAACTATTAACTTTGGGGTTATTTATGGAATGGGTTCTCAAAGGTTTGCCAGAGAAGCAGGAGTTAGTGCAACAGAAGGTAAAGAATTTATCAATAAATATCGTCAAAGATATGCAAAAGTATTTGACTATTTAGAGAGTATGAAAAAAGAAGCGATCGCCAAGGGATACGTAACTACAATTTTAGGAAGACGGCGTTATTTTAACTTTTTTGATGATAATTTATATCGGTTTCGTGGACATGATCCTAAAACAATTGATCTTAATAAAATAAATATAAATTATAATGATTCTCAACTATTAAGGGCTGCAGCAAATGCACCTATTCAGGGGTCAAGCGCAGATATTATTAAAATTGCAATGGTAAAAATACAAGACATTTTAAACAACTATCAAGCCAATTTATTGATACAAGTTCATGATGAATTAGTGTTTGAAATCCCACCCCAAGAATGGGAAGAATTAGAAGATAAAATTAAAGAAACGATGGAAAATGCAGTTAATTTAACCGTTCCTTTAGTTGTAGAAATTAATGCCGGTAAAAATTGGATGGAAGCTAAGTAAAGTTAGTTTCGCTTAAGTAGATAATAGACAATGTCTAAGAAACAGCTAAACCATAGACCCTTTCATCGATTACTTATCCTCTTTGTTATGGCAGTTTTGCTAACTGTTAGCTTGGGAAACCATCATCCGCAGAAAGCAGTGGCACAGTTAACTATTTTAGAGAAAGCAACATCAAAAACAAACTTAGCAAGAAATGTGGGAAAATTCATCAAATTTAAACGCATTACTAGCGAAGATGGACTTCCCGAAGATAGAGTCTGGAATATTGTTCAAGATCAGGATGGGTTTATGTGGTTTGCCATGAATGGGGGACTGATTCGCTACGATGGTAATGACATGAAACTGTTTCAGCATGATCCCAATAATCCTCATAGTTTGAGTAGCGATCGCACCAGGGACCTCTTAATCGACCAAAATGGCACCCTCTGGATTACCACTTGGAACGCTGGACTGAATCAATATGCAGCTTCCAGAGAGCATTTTACCCACTATCAGCACGATCCAGACGATCCCCACAGTCTCAGTAGTGATGCGTTGCGGGCGATTTTTGAAGACAGTCAGGGGACTTTGTGGGTTGGAACTTTGGGGGGTGGACTCAATAAACTGAATCGAGACACCGGTAAATTTACTCGCTATCAGCATGATCTGAACAATCCCCATAGCCTCATTAATAATGATGTGTTTAAAATCTATGAGGATAGGGAAGGTGTGCTTTGGATAGCAACTTATGGGGGTTTAGAAAAGTTTGACCAGCAAACAGAGAGATTTACCCATTACCAACACGATCCCAATGACAACCAAAGTCTCAGCGATAATGTGGTACGAGCAATTTATGAAGATAGTAAAGGAAACTTATGGGTAGGGACCCAAAACGGTTTGAATAGTTTAGATCGCAAAAGCGAACAGTTTACCCGTTATCAATATCATCGAGGGGATCTCAATGACTTAAATAGTAATACCGTCTTTACCGTCTCAGTGGTTGAGGATAATGCAGGTTATGTCTGGTTTGCGACTTGGGGAAATGGACTGTATCGATTCGATCCTGAAACTAAAATCTTTACCCATTATGAACATAACCCTGGTGATCCCTATAGCTTAAGCAATGATAATACTCTCCCCATCTATAAAGACAAAATCGGTAGATTATGGATTCCCACAGAACGAGGTGTCAGTCTGCTGGATCTCGTGGCCAAACCCTTTATCCATTATCGTGTCATCCCTGGTGATGAGAATAGCTTGAAACATAATAGTACCAATGCTATTTATGAAGATCGATCCGGTCTAGTTTGGATTGGAGGGAGTGGAGGATTAACAAAATTTGATCGCAAGTCGCAACAATTTACCCATTACCCATACAACCCCAACGATCCCAACAGCTTAAATAATCCTACCGTGAAAGCGATTTGTGAAGACCAACAGGGAAATCTCTGGTTAGGGACTATCGGGGGAGGAGTGAACAAACTAGATCCCAAAACCAACCAATTTACTCATTATCTCCATGATCCCAGTAACCCCAATAGTCTCAGTAATAACCTGATCCATGATGTTGAGTGTCAAAGCAAAACAGGGATGATTTCTATTGGTACTTGGGGAGGTGGTTTAGATCGATTTGATCCCAATACAGAACAATTTACCCATTATCGTCATGATCCGGCCAATCCCAAAACTCTGCTGAGTAATCAAGTTCGTGTACTTCATGAAGATAGTCAGGGAAACCTTTGGATCGGTACCTTGATCGGGTTGGATCGATTGGATGTTAAGACAGGAACCTTTCACCACTATTACCAGCGTCACAATGACTCCAAAATTGTTGGATATAATCTCAGTAATGCTGCAACCATTGAAAGTATTTATGAAGACCAAAAAGGTCAAATCTGGGTGGGTGGTAGTTCGGGGTTAGGAAAATACGATCGTCAACAGGATCAATTTATTCAATATACGAGTGAGGAACATGGACTCCCCAGAGATGCAATCTATGGCATCTTAGAAGAAGATACTTCTAGTGATGGAAAAGGCAGCAATTTGTGGTTAAGTTACAGTAGCAAAGGATTAACCAAATTTAACCCTGAGACGGGAACAGTCCACAATTATGATGTTAGGGATGGACTACAGAGTAATTCCTTTCTCTATAGTACCGCTCAATCTAAAACCAAGGATGGGAAACTTTGGTTTGCCGGACCCAGTGGAATCACCGCTTTTGATCCCCACCAGATTAAGAATAATCCCCACATTCCCCCCGTCTTGATCACTGATTTTCAACTAGATAACAAACCCCTTCCCATTGGTGAAAATTCAATTCTCAAACAATCTATCCTCAAAACCAAACACCTAACCCTTTCCTATCAAGATCGTGTTTTCTCCTTCAGATTTGCAGCATTGAATTATCAAGCATCAGAAAAGAATCGTTACAAGTATATTTTAGAAGGGTTTGATCAGCAATGGACTGAAGTAGATAGTGACAAAAATTTTGCCACTTATACTAATTTAGACCCAGGAGAATATATATTTAAAGTGCAAGGTTCTAACAATGATGGACTTTGGAATGAACAAGGTACTTCCATCAGCATCACCATAACACCCCCTTGGTGGGAAACCTTTTGGTTTAGAGGAATGATAACTATTTTATCTTTGGCAGTTTGCTTCGGGGGAGTTCGATGGCGAATCTATGCTATTAAAAAACGTAATCTGGAACTCGAAAAACAGGTTAAAGAAAGGACGACTGAATTAATGATTGCTAAAGAAAAAGCAGAAGTTGCTAATCAAGCAAAAAGCACTTTTATTGCTAACATGAGTCATGAATTACGCACTCCTTTAAATGCTGTTTTAGGCTTTTCTAAAATAATGATGCGTTCTGCCAATTTATCCCCAGAAGATCGAGAAAATACCACCATTATCAATAAAAGTGGTCACTATTTATTGACCTTAATCAATAATATTTTAGACTTGTCCAAAATTGAAGCAGGGAAAATGACGTTCAATGGCAAGAAGTTTGACCTTTATTCCTTGTTAGATGAGGTTGAAGACTTATTACATATAACAGCAGAAAAGAAAAAATTACAATTAGTTTTTGAATGTGAAAATAATGTTCCGCAATATATCTACACTGATAAAAATAAGCTACGTCAAGTCTTAATTAATTTAATCAATAATGGTATTAAATTTACAGCAGAAGGAGGGGTAAGTATCACTGTTGCTAGTCAAGAAAAATCTACTCTTATGAACGATACCAATAATGAAAAAATAACGATTATTTTTGAAGTTAGAGATACAGGAGAAGGAATAGCAGAAGAAGAAATGAGCCAATTATTTGAAGCATTTGTCCAAACAGAAACTGGACAAAATAGTCAAGAGGGAACTGGTTTAGGTTTAGCCATTAGTCGTAAATTTGTACAGTTAATGGGGGGAGATATTACAGTTAACAGTGTAGTAGGACAAGGAACAACTTTTAGATTTGATATAAAAGTTGATATTATCAATCAAAAAGATGTAGAAATTCAAGAAACTCCTCGTCATGTCATTGCCTTAAAACCGAATCAAACTCGTTACAAAATATTAATTGTGGATGATAGAGATACCAATCGTTTACTATTAATTAAATTATTACAGCCATTAGGTTTTGCATTAAAAGAAGCTGTCAATGGACAAGAAGCCATAGATATTTGGGAAGAATGGCAACCTCATTTAATCTGGATGGATATGAGAATGCCAGTTATGGATGGTTACGAAGCCACCCAAAAAATAAAAGAAACAACTAAAGGCAATGCTACTGCAATTATTGCTTTAACTGCTAGTGTTTTAGAAGAAGAAAAATCAGTTATTCTCTCAGCAGGATGTGATGATTTTGTCAGAAAACCCTTTCGAGAAGCTGTCATTTTTGAAACCATGCAAAAACATTTAGGGGTAGCATATATCTATGCAGAAGAAAATGAGAGGAAAAACCCAGAAAAATTACCAGATTTAACCCCAGAAGAACTACAAAAAATGCCTCAAAACTGGATCGAAAAGTTATATGAGGCCACTCAAGCTTTAGATGATGATACAATGTTACAATTAATCGATGAGATTTCTACTGATAATACTTTATTAGCAGAAAAATTAACACATTTAGTCAATGATTTTCAATTTAAGATTATTAGACAAATAATTGAATCTTTTTATCATTAAAACCTATAAAAAAATGAATCAAATTACAACTATATCAGAAGAAACTTTAGCGGGAACTATTTTAATTGTTGATGATCAACTTCCCAATTTAAAAATTCTAGCCAATCTCTTAAAAAATAATAATTATAAAGTCAAAAAAGCTTTAGATGGAGAAAGTGCCTTAATTTCCATTAATAAGGAAATTCCTGACTTGATTTTATTAGACATTAAAATGCCTGATCTGGATGGGTATGAAGTATGTAATAAATTAAAATTTAATCCTAAAACTAAGGAGATTCCTATTATTTTTATTAGTGCTTTAAATGAAGTTTTTGATAAAGTAAAAGCCTTTGAAGTAGGAGGAATAGACTATATTACTAAACCCTTTCAAGAAGAAGAAGTTTTAGCTAGAGTCAAAAGTCAATTAACCATTCAAAACCAGAAAAAACTATTAGAAATAGAAAGAAATAAATTAATTTTAGAAAGAAAAAATCTTAAACAAGAAATAAAACAAAGAAAGGAAACAGAAGCAATTTTATATCAATCCAGAGCATTAATTTCTGGTATTTTGACCAGTTCCCTCGATGCGATCGCTGCATTAGAAGCAGTTAGAAATCCCAGAACAGCAGAAATTATGGATTTTCGCTGTTTAGTAATTAACCCTATTATGGCCAGAGTATTTAATCAAGAACCAGAAGATTTAATCGGAAAATTAGTCTTCAAAAGATTTATTTATAAAAACAATCCGAATTTATTTCCAAAATTTATTGAAGTAGTCGAAACGGGAAAATCCTTAGAACAAGACTTTAATTATTACTATCAAGAAGAGCGAAAATGGTATCATTTTATTGCTGTAAAATTAGGAGACGGTTTTGCTATTACCGTCAGAGATATTACTGTCAGAAAACACTTAGAATTAAAACTAAAAAATCTAGCTACAAAAGATGGATTAACTGGTATTTGTAATCGTCGAACCTTTGATGAAACCATCCGCAAAGAATGGAAACTTTTTCAGAGAGAAAAAACCCCTTTATCTTTAATTATATGTGATCTGGATTATTTCGGATTTTATAACAATTTTTATGGACATCAAATGGGTGATGATTGTTTAAAAAAAGTGGCTCAAATTATGGAAGATACTATCCAAAGACCCGGTGATTTAGTAGCCCGTTTTGGAGGAGAAGAATTTGCTATTATTTTACCCCAGACAGACCAACATGGGGCCATAACTGTTGCCAAAAGAATACAAGAAGCTATTCGCTTACAAGCTATTCCTCATGAACAATCAAAAGTAAGTGATATTGTTTCTGTTAGTATGGGTATCGCTACTATGATTCCCATAGCAGAAAGTAACCCTGATATTTTAATTAAGAGGGCAGATCAGGCATTATATTCAGCTAAAAACCAGGGACGCGATCGCTATTTCATCTTATGAAAGAAGCAGGAAATAAATAGAAAATAGATATTTACTAAAATCAATAATTATGAAATAATAGAGCTAATAAACAGCCCGATAGCATAAGACACAAATAGAATATGGTTAATACAAAAATAGAACCCTCCCGTCATGCTCTCGCAGAATATATTGATCGCTTAGAAAATGGTCAAGCGTTACTTAAGGACTCACCCCAAAATGTTATAGAAGTGGTGGGTATACTCAAAAGCTATGGAGTCATTTTAGATCAATATTCCCGTAATTTAATTTATATTGCAGATCATCAATTTTTGATTTTATTTCCCTTCTTTAAATACTTCAATGGAGAATTTTCTATTGATAAATTACTCCGTCATTGGAACCATAATAGAACTAATTTTGAATATGCAGAATACTGCATGAAAGCAATGATGTGGCATGGAGGAGGTGGGTTAGATGCTTACTTAGATACCCCTGAATTTAGAAATAATGTAGAAAAGGTTATTCAAGCTAAATTTAAGCATAACTTTTTCATGTTAACCCTACATAAAATCTTCCCTGAATTTCTTCCCGAACACATGAGAATGATGTCTTATTATAGTGGGCTAGGACAATTTTGGCGAGTGATGGCCGATATATTTTTAGACCTTTCTGATCGTTATGATAACGGTGAAATTAAATCCATTCCTGATGTGGTTCAACACATATTAGATGGTTTAGTAAAAGATGCTGCAAAACCAATTACTTATCAAGTAGAAATTAAAAATGAAGTCCATTACGTGCTACCAAAAGCAGCAGAATTAACCTTTTTAATGGATACAGCAGTGCCTTATGTAGAAGCGATCTTTTTTAGAGGAACCCCCTTCCAAGGGACTATTTCTTACAATGCTCAATCTTACCAAATTCCCGTAGAACAAGGGATTTTCACCTACGGGGCATTATATGCTGATCCTTTACCCGTGGGGGGTGCAGGAATTCCCCCCACCTTATTAATGCAAGATATGAGACATCATTTACCCAAATATTTATATGATCTTTATCGTGAAAGTTTTCGACAAGAGGATGACTTATTAGTCCAAATTTGTCAAACATTTCAAAAGTCAATGTTTTGTGTA
>JASJBX010000143.1 GCA_030066295.1 Crocosphaera sp. | reverse complement strand
TTGCTCATCTGTTGCTTGGGGAAAAATTCCTAATATCCTGTAGTAGTCTAGCGGTATGCGCACGGTTGACTTCCTCAGAGCAGGTGACTTGACTTTAATATACTTAGAATTAACAAGGGCGATGATAGATAATCATCTATATAATTTAAAGGTTTGATTGCGAAAATCAAAAATAGGGTTGGCAAGATTGTAACTTAAAGATTCATTTTAGTAAAAATTTTTTTTATTTGTGGTAGGCTCAGCTACTTCCCCGTAGAATACCTATTCAGTTTAAACTGGAACAGAAGGAAATTGCTTTTTTCCCACAAAGGTTAAGATAGCTGACCTCGATATACGATTGTAGCGAGATTTTTAATTCTTGGTTGGCTTCTTGAATAGTTAGTTCAATTGTTCTTAAATACGGTTTGAATTGTTATGGTTTCCGAACGTACTTTGCCTGAGTTTAATACAACATCCATTCAACTGACCAAAGAAGAAGGGTTAATACTGTACGAAGATATGACCTTAGGCCGCTTATTTGAGGATAAGTGTGCTGAGATGTATTATCGGGGTCGGATGTTTGGCTTTGTCCACCTCTACAACGGACAAGAAGCGGTTTCGACCGGTATAATCAAAGCTTTACGCCCCGATGAAGACTATGTATCGAGTACCTATCGGGATCACGTTCACGCCCTCAGTTGTGGGGTTCCCCCCCGCGAAGTGATGGCCGAGTTATTTGGCAAAGAAACCGGTTGCAGTAAAGGCCGTGGGGGTTCGATGCACTTATTCTCCGAAAAACACCGTCTTCTAGGGGGTTATGCTTTTGTGGCCGAAGGGATACCTGTGGCCACAGGGGCAGCCTTTCAAAGTAAATATAGACGGGAAATGATGGGGGATGACACCGCCGATCAAGTCACAGTGTGCTTCTTTGGGGATGGGGCCAGCAATAACGGTCAATTTTTTGAATGTTTAAATATGGCCGCTTTATGGAAGTTACCCATTATCTACGTGGTAGAAAATAATAAATGGGCGATCGGGATGGCCCATGATCGCGCTACCTCCCAACCAGAAATTTACAAAAAAGCCAGTGTGTTTGATATGGTAGGGGTGGAAGTAGACGGCATGGACGTTTTAGCGGTGAGAAAGGTCGCCCAAGAAGCGATCGCCCGCGCCCGTGCAGGGGAAGGTCCCACCCTCATCGAAGCCTTAACCTATCGTTTTCGCGGTCACTCTCTAGCCGATCCCGATGAACTGCGATCGCCCGATGAAAAACAGTTTTGGGGTGGCAAAGATCCCATTCAACGATTAGAAGCTTATTTGATTGAGCATAACTTAGCTAATCAAAGCGAATTAGACGCAATTAAACAAAAAGTTCAAGCATCGGTTGATGATGCCGTAAAATTTGCTGAACAAAGTCCTGAACCCGATCCCAAGGAGTTATATCGTTACATTTTCGCTGAAGATTAATAACTGTTGGACTCGAATAGAAAACTTAGGGCAGATGGGGAGAAAAAAAGCAAAAACCTGACAAAATTATCCCTATTGCCCCCTTTAATAGATAGAACCAAGCCCCTATTTTTGAGTTACCTTGTATTAATTATGCACCAAAATATTGATACAGCCAATTGAACCGTTAACGAGATAATAGGGGCTACAACCTGGCTTTTTAAAGCGAAACGTTTTTGAGGCGAGGCTTAAATCCTCGTTTCAAAAACAACTTCTGACTTCGTTAACATCCCCATTACCCTCCTGTTCTAAATCTTCGTATAATGGTAGAATAGAAAGCTCTACAGATTTGGAAGGAGCAGTGGATTGTCCAAGCCAGTCAATGTCGCTATACTAGGAGCAACCGGAGCCGTTGGGACTGAGTTGCTCGAACTTTTAGAAAGCCGTAACTTTCCCCTCAACACCCTCAAACTTTTAGCCTCCCCCCGTTCAGCAGGAACTACCCTTACGTTTCAAGGGCAATCTATCAAAGTCGACGCAGTGGACGACAAAGCTTTTAATGACGTTGACATTGTACTTGCTTCTGCTGGCGGTTCGACCTCCAAAGCTTGGGCTAAGACCATCGTCGAGTCTGGGGCAGTGATGGTGGATAACTCCAGTGCCTTTCGCATGAACCCAGAAGTCCCCCTTATCGTCCCAGAAATTAACCCAGAAGCGGCTGCTAAGCATCCAGGGATTATTGCCAATCCTAACTGCACCACGATTCTCATGGCGGTGGCCATTTACCCCTTACACCGAGTACAACCCATTGAACGTATTGTAGTATCTACTTACCAATCGGCCAGTGGAGCTGGGGCCCGAGCTATGCAAGAAGTCAAAACTCAATCTCAAGCCATTTTAGACGGAAAAGACCCCCAAGCAGAAATTTTACCCTATCCCCTGGCATTTAATCTCTTTCCCCATAACTCTCCCTTAACAGATATGGGTTACTGTGAAGAAGAGATGAAAATGGTTAATGAAACCCGTAAAATATTCAATGAACCCGATTTGAAAGTGACAGCCACCTGTGTTAGAGTTCCTGTATTGAGGGCCCATTCAGAAGCCATTAACCTCGAGTTTAAACAGCCATTTTCCGTAGCTCAGGCCAGGGAAATTATCGCTAACTCTCCAGGGGTTCAACTCCTAGAAGATTGGCAGAAAAATTATTTTCCCATGCCCATAGATGCCTCCGGTAAAGACGATGTTTTGGTGGGGAGAATTCGCCAAGATATTTCCCATGCCAACGGATTAGAGTTGTGGATTTGTGGGGATCAGATTCGTAAAGGGGCAGCCTTAAATGCAGTGCAAATTGCTGAACTATTAATCGAAAAAAGTTGGTTAAACAAAACTGATTCACCCTTAGAAGTTTAATGATACTAATTAGGCTAAATGAGGGAGTAATTAAAACTGTAACTGATAGACAAACGCATGAGTGAGCAAAGTTTTGGCAAGGTGATTACCGCAATGGTGACACCCTTGGATGAAGAAGGAAACGTTAATTATGAAGTGGCTGAAAAGTTAGCCATTCATTTAGTTGATAATGGTAGCGATGGCTTATTAGTTTGTGGGACGACAGGAGAATCTCCTACCCTCAGTTGGTCAGAAAAATGTCAGTTGTTTCAAGTGGTAAAAAAAGCAGTTGGTGATCAGGCTAAAGTATTAGCAGGGACAGGGGGAAATGCAACCGAACACGCCATCGAAATGACCCAAGAAGCAGCAAAAATGGGATTAGATGGTTCGTTGCAAGTGGTTCCTTATTACAATAAACCTCCCCAAGAAGGACTCTATCAACACTTTAAAAAAATTGCTGAAACAGTAGGCGATTTTCCCATAATGTTGTATAATATACCTGGGCGTACAGGACAAAATATGTCCCCAGAAACCGTTGCTAAACTAGCGGAAGTTGACAATATTGTTGCTATAAAAGAAGCCAGTAGTAGTTTAGAACAAGCCTGTAAAATTCGTCGAATGACCGATAGTTCTTTTTTGATTTATGCAGGAGATGACTTTTTAACGTTACCATTATTAACCGTAGGAGGTATAGGAGTTGTAAGTGTTGCCAGTCATTTAGTCGGCTTACAAATGCAAGAAATGATTGAAGCATTTAATAATGGCCAAGTTAGTCAAGCAAGTGAAATTAATGTGAAACTTTTTCCCCTGTTTAAAGTCTTATTTTGTACAACTAATCCCATTCCCGTTAAAGCAGCTTTAAACTTACAAGGGTGGGAAGTTGGAGGGGTGAGGTTACCCTTAGTAGAAATTTCTGAAACGTTGAAACAAGAGGTTAAAATCGTCTTAGAAAAATTATCATTGTTATAAAGTAGATAAACGGAGTCAGTTAAGAATTTAGATAAACTGTAAATTTATAAACAGTCAAAACAAACAACTAACCAGTTGTTTATGAGAGTCTTTTTATTTATATTTCTAGTTTGTTCACGAACCAGAATCATTAACAAACCACTTAACAACTAAGGAGGAAAATGAGTCAAACTAAACAACAACCTAGCCTAAAAATTATTCCCTTGGGGGGGCTGCACGAAATTGGCAAAAACACCTGCATTTTGGAGTACAACGACGAAATTATTCTCATCGATGCCGGTATTGCCTTTCCCACTGAAGAAATGCACGGGGTGAATATTGTCCTCCCCGACATGACCTATTTACGGAAAAACCGTCATAAAATCAAAGGAATGATTGCCACTCATGGCCATGAAGACCATATTGGGGGCATTCCCTATCATTTGAAGCAATTTGATATTCCCAAGATTTATGGGCCAAAATTGGCCATGGCCTTACTCAGAGATAAATTAGACGAAGCCGGAGTCAGCGATCGCACCAAATTACAAACCGTCGGACCAAGGGAGATGGTGAGGGTTAGCCCTTCCTTTTTAGTAGAATTCATCCGCAACACCCATTCCATGGCTGACAGCTTCACCTTAGCCATTCATACCCCCTTAGGCGTAGTGATCCATACGGGGGACTTTAAAGTGGATCATACCCCAGTGGATGGAGAATATTTTGACTTCCAAAAATTAGCCGAACACGGAGAAAAAGGAGTCCTCTGCTTACTGAGTGATTCCACTAATGCCGAAGTCCCCGGAAGTACCCCCTCAGAAAGTTCCGTTTATCCCAACTTAGATCGCATTATCGCCCAAGCCGACGGACGCTTAATGATCACCACCTTCGCCTCTTCGGTGCATCGGGTCAATATTATCCTACAATTAGCCCAAAAACATAAGCGCAAAGTAGCTGTGGTGGGGCGTTCCATGTTAAACGTCATCGCCCACGCCAGAGAACTAGGCTATATTAAATGTCCCGAGGATCTCTTTATTTCCCTCAAAGCAGCTAATAGCTTACCCGATGAGCAAGTCTTGATTCTAACCACTGGCTCCCAAGGGGAAACCTTAGCCGCCCTAACCCGCATTTCTAGGGGATCGCATCGTCATCTCAAAGTCCGCCCTGGGGATACCATCGTCTTTTCTGCTAACCCCATTCCAGGGAACACCATCGCCGTTGTGAACACCATTGATCGACTGATGATGCAAGGGGCGAAAGTGATTTATGGCCGTCATCATGGCATTCATGTGTCCGGTCACGGTTGTCAAGAAGACCATAAATTGATGTTAGCCTTGACCCGACCTAAATTCTTTGTGCCTGTGCATGGGGAACACCGGATGCTGGTCAAACACGCGGAAACAGCCTATAAAATGGGAGTCCCTGCAGATAACATCGTCATTATCGACAACGGTGACATTGTGGAAGTGTCTGCTGATAGCATTGGAGTGGGAGGAAAAGTACCTTCTGGCATCGAATTAGTAGATCAAGCCGGCGTGGTTCATGAACACGTGATGCAGGACCGTCAACAACTGGCCCAAGACGGTGTGGTGACGGTGGCTGCGCCCATTAGTTGGGAAGGAAAATTGATTACGCCTCCTGAAGTGGACTTACGGGGTGTGGTCAGTAAGGTGGAGTATTCCTTAATCAAACAACTGATCATTCGGGCGATCGAGAATGTTTTAGAGAACCGTTGGGATGAATTTGCTGCCAGCGATCGCTCAACAGACTTAGACTGGGATTACTTACAAGACGAAATCGAAAACACCCTACAAAGATTGGTCAAAAGGGAATTAAGAAGTTATCCTCTGGTGATCTTCATCTTACAAACCCCAGAACGCCCCTCTAAACCCGAATCTTCTCCTTCTGCTAACCGCAAAGTCTATCGTCGTCGTCGTCCCACCGCTTCAACGGCTTCATAATTTACCGGGGGTCAACAACTGTTGACTCCTCTAAAAATGCCTGTGGAGATGGTCTGACGGGGGCGGTAACGCCTAGTCAAGAATCTGTGAAGCAGGAAATCTTGAATGCGAATTTAAGAATCCCCCGTTATAGCGACGTAGGAGCTTAACGGCGGGAGTTTCTTCTAGAAGACAAAAGTATGTCAGTTAACAATTTGTACAGGCATAACTAAATAAGTCATTTGTAACCCTCCCAAAGGGTTAAAAATTACCGGCTGATTCCCTTCATTTAACTGCATTTTAATGTCTGTGGTGGGTAACGCTTTTAAACCATCCATCAGATATTTAACATTAAAGGCAATTTCTCCACTTTCTCCAGTCACTTCTGCCGGCATGGATTCTTTGGCACTCCCTAAATCTTGGGTTTCGACGGATAAAGAAACTTGCCCCTCTTCATGACTAAACGTACACTTGACTAAATTGTTTTTTTGGTCTGCTAAAACCGCCACCCGTTCCAAACTGCTTAATAAACGCTTTCTTTCTAAACTAATGGTCCGAGTAAACTGTTTAGGGATCAGCATTTGATAATTAGGATAGGCCCCGTCCAACTTACGAACCGTTAACCGTTGATGGCCCAGTTGAAACACCACTTGCGCCTCATCTACCTGTAAGGCGATGGTATCCGACTCGCTGCGATTACCGATCATCCGTTCTAATTCCCGTAACGCCCGCGCAGGGATGGTTACGGAAAACCCTTCTAAATCAGGCATTTCCGTCGTTGTTTCCTCTTCGTTATCCTCATCGGTTTCTGCCGTTAACGTGGTTTCTACCACCGATAAACGATGGCCATCCGTGGCCGCAAACTCTAAACTGTCAGGAGTCCCGGTTAAATGAACGCCGGTTAAAATTTGTTTAGTTTCGTCATTACTCGCAGCAAATAAAGCCCCTTTTAAGCCGTCGGTTAAGATGACAATGGGGAGTTGAATCGCTTCCCCATCCTCCACGGTAGGTAAAGGGGGAAATTCTTCGGCATCCATGGCCCGGACTTGAAACTGTCCCGATACCGATTTTAAGGCGACGATTTGGCTGTCGTTATCTTCGCTATCTTCGGCCATGAGGGTGATTTCCCCTTCCGGAAGTCGTGATACAATATCGTTAAGGAGTTTAGCGGGTAAGGTAATTTCGCCGCTTTCGCTGACATCAGCACTAAAACTGGTTTCAATGCCTAAACTGAGGTCGAATGCAGTTAAGCTAACTCGGTTTTTTTCACTATCAGCTACCACTAACACATTGGCTAAGATAGGATGAGTAGGACGAGAAGGGACAGCCCGACTGACTAAGGATAAATTGCTATTAAGATCACTTTGACTACAAACGAATTTCATAGAGCGTTGAAAAGCAGATAAACGTAGATCAATTGTATTTTGACTTAAAACTGATCTTTGATCACTTAAATTTTTCTTGGGTTTACCCAGGAGTCTGTGGAAAAAGTGTGGAAAAACTTCGGGGATTTCCACAGGTTTCTCGATTGAATCCAAAGCATTAGCTAGTTCTATAATGGGCTATTAAAATTCAAAAAACCGAAAAACTTAGTAAATAGAAGTTTTAAAGACTATATAAAAGTAATTGTGGTTTAAATTCTATGATTGGCTTTTATATTGAGCTTGTTAACTCCTAGATACTCATTTATTGACTCCTCAATTTTATCATCACTCAATTTTATGTAAGTGATCTAGAGAATATTTACCATAAAAACGCCAAAAATGACTAAAAATCTCATTTTTTAAAACTATGTTGTCAAATTCTATTAGTTTAGGGAATTTTAATGTTTTCCACAGACTTATGAATAGGTAGGGGTTTTTTCATCTAAACCAATCAAGCCGGTTTACAGCTTGTTACAATCTTAAAAAGAAACTTAACAATTGAACAACTTTATACATCCAAGTTTAACCATTATTGTCAGGCACTAACAATGAGTTTAATTAAAACAGCCGTTCGTTGGCGACACGGGACAGGGGTTTTATTTGCATTATTTGCCATATTTGGGATCTTATCCCTATTTAACCTACCCTTAGAATTACAACCCGGCGGCGATCGCCCAGAAATCACCATTACCACCCCTTACCCCGGTGCAAGTCCCGCAGAAGTGGAAGACTTGGTAACTCGTCCCATCGAAGAAAGATTAGAAGAGGTTCCAGGGGTACAAGAGATTAGCAGTACCAGCAGCAACGGTACCAGTAACATTAGTGTAGAATTCACTTGGAATACCGACATTGAACGCAGTTTAATCGATGTTCTCAATAAATTACAACAAGTCGAAGCCTTACCGACAGAAGCAGACGAGTCTGACGTAGAAGTGGTAAGCGGTAGTAGTAGTCCCATGATGTGGGTGGTTTTAACCCCCAAAGAGGGTTATACTCCCGATGAATACCATTATCGGGACTTAGTGGATGATGTAGTGGTTCCCCGTTTGCGTCAAGTGCAAGGAGTGGGACAGTTTATCATCTCCGGGGGACGAGAAAGGGAAGTGGAGGTTATTGTAGATCCTAAAGCGTTAGCCGATCGCAACCTGACCATTGGGGACGTAGTCAATAGCCTGCGTAACAACAATAGAGATATTCGGGGTGGCCCGTTGGTATTGGGGAGACGGGAATATCGAGTACGTACCCTCAGTCGTATCAATGACGTGAAACAGTTAGAAGGGTTTGTTTTGCGTCGGGATGAGTCAGGAACCGTTTATTTAGGAGATGTGGCCCAAGCGCGCATGGGAAGGGGGATCCAAGATCGGGCATTGGTGAGAAATAATGAGCCAGCCGTCGGTGTTGGCATTATGCGACAGGTGGGGGGTAATGTTCCCGAAATTTCCGCCGGTATTCGTTCAGTGTTAGCCCAGTTAGAACAACGGTTTGATCGGGAAGGGGAAGGGATCACCTTCGATATTACCTACGACGAAAACGACTATATTAACGCTTCTATTTCGTTTGTTCAGGGTAACCTGATCATGGGTGCGATCCTCGCTGCCTTGATATTACTGTTATTTTTGGGTTCTTTACGAACTGTTGGGGTGATTGCGATCGCTATTCCCACCACATTAATTACTGTATTTATCGTCTTCTTTTTACTGGGCCGAACCCTCAACGTGATCAGTTTAGCCGGGTTAGCGTTTGCCGTGGGAATGGTGGTGGATAATGCGATCGTTGTCCTCGAAAACATTTTCACCCATATGCAGCAGGGAAAAACCCCCATGAAAGCAGCTATAGATGGAACTCAGGAAGTAGGAGGGGCCATGTTAGCCTCCACCTTAACCACAGTAGCGGTGTTTGCCCCTATTGTCTTGGTCACAGGGGAAGCGGGGCAATTATTCTTTGATATTGGTGTCGCCTTATCTTCCTCTGTGTTATTCTCCCTCTTTGCTGCCTTAACCCTAGTTCCCATGTTGGCCGGACTCTTTTTAAACCGGACAGAAGCTGAGCAAATGTTAGCAGAGGTGAACTATCAAGGAGGTAACTGGTTAGAGAGAAAAGTCGCCCAAACTTCAACTATTTTTCGCAGAGGGCAAGGAAAACTAGAAGATTTTCTCCTGAAAACTGTTCAATGGTCTATCGGAAGGGGTAAAGTGAAACGTCGCTTACTTATTTTAGCCATTCCCCTCGGTTTAATTGTTCTCAGTAGCCAACTGCTACCCCCAGCCGACTATTTACCCCAAGGCAACCGTAACCTCATTTTATGGTTAGCTGAACCCTTTCCCGGAACCAGTATTCCTGAAGCTATTAAACAGTCGGAACCGGCGAGACAGTTTGTCAGCGAACAACCTGAGATCATGCGGACATTATATGTTCATCGACCAGGAAGACGGTTAATAGCTGCTTTTGTCCACCCCGATCAAGCAACGGGAAACACCCTAGATAGTTTGGTTAACCGACTGCGTAGTAAAAGTTTAGAGTATCCAGGGTATCGGTTTATGGTTCCCATTCGGGCCTCTATTTTCAACGATCCAGGGAAAGAATTTGAAGTACAGATCATGGGGGAAAATTTAGAGGAGTTAAACCAACTACAACAGCAACTTAACCAAGAAATTCGACAATTATCCGGTGTAAGGAACGTTAGGTCTAATTTTGTCACCGGTGCGCCAGAATTACAAGTGATTCCTAACCGTGTCCGTTTAGCAGAGGCCGGGTTATCAGAGTCAGAGATCGGAGGGATGGTTCAAAGTGCTTTAGGGGGTTTACGGGCCTCGGAATTTGTGGACGGAAAACGGGAATTAAATGTCAGTGTGGAATTCAAAGATACTTTTGTGGGCAACCCGACACAACTGCGACAACTGGCCATATACAATGGCCAAGGGCGACGGGTGCAACTGTCGGATGTAGCCGAGGTGATCGAAACCACGGGCCCCGATGCCATTAACCATGTGGACTTAGAACGGTCTATTACCCTGACGGTAAGCGTGGGTAGCGACGCACCGTTAGGGGCTTTGGTGGAAAAAACCGAAAAAGAAATTTTAGAGCCGTTAAGAGCCAATTTACCCCCCGGTGTGCGCTTAGAATTAGGGGGATCTGCCGATGTTTTAGCAGAAACCTTGTTCCAGTTGGCTGCAACGTTTTTCCTCTCTTTGGTAATCACCTATTTACTGTTAGTGGCGTTGTATCGCTCGTTTATTTATCCTCTATTGATCATGGCCACGGTTCCTATGGGAATGACGGGGGCCTTGTTGAGTTTAGTGTTCGCTAATGCTATTCCTGGGGTGGTTGTACCGTTGGATATGATTACCGGGTTAGGATTTGTGATTTTGACCGGTATTGTGGTTAATAATGCTATTTTACTGGTAGATCGGGCGTTGCAACTGCAAGCAGAGGGGATGGACTACGATGCGTCTTTATATTATGCCGTGGGCGATCGCTTACGTCCCATTTTTATGTCTGCTGGAACCAGTGTATTAGGGATGTTACCTTTAGCTATTATTCCAGGAAAAGGGGCTGAACTCTATCAAGGGTTAGGTATTGCTTTAACCGGCGGTTTGATCTTGTCCACGTTTTTAACCCCGACAGTTATTCCTGCATTGATGGGGTTATTACGAGATTTTGAAGAAACAAGAAACAAAAAACAGGGAACAGTTAAAGCCTCTCAGGAGAAGGAAAAACAGACACAAATCTAACAAGGTAGTGGACTGTTTCAACTCATTTAGCTGTCCGCGGACAGAGTTTTTGCCCTGAAACAGTCTACTATGTTGGCTATAAATTCAATTTTTACAGACTCATAGAAATTGCTTGTTGTGGCGTTGGTTCTATACATCCAGATCAAAAATAACAATCAGACTCCTAAGGCAACACTTTGAGACTGTAATCCCAATTTCTGCAAAATTTGTATGATATCCGAGTTAATCCGAAAAATTTTTGGTTCCCAAAACCCTTGTCTAGACTATGTTCTAGAGCCAGAGGCAAAAAATTTTAAAAAAGATTTGAAAAAAGGGTTGACATTCCCTGGCAGTTTAGTTATATTTGTAAATGCGCGGTTGAGAGCGAAACGCGAACGAC
>JASJBX010000021.1 GCA_030066295.1 Crocosphaera sp. | reverse complement strand
TAACCGAGGAATAAGGATCTATTTAGTAATGACCAAGAATCACCAATGGGTAGTAATTCACAGACTGAATCTAAAATCATTTTAATCTCAGATTCATAATCGACTAAAGCAATCCCTTGTAAATAATCGAATCTAACAGATACACTAATAAACCTCCTGGTTTTAAACCTCTGTTACAAGATTTTTTTGTGAAATAACCCATGAAAATAGTTGTCACACAAACGAGGCAAGTACAGCAGTACGAGCCACGACGGATTGAGGTGCATATCGACACCTTAGAGGAAAACCTAAAAGGGGATTGGGAGGAATTTGTCAGCGTCGTTGTCGAATCCATTGACCGAATTCTCTGGCCTGAAAACTACGTCATTGATGACGAAGAAAAAAAAAATGGGGACGAACCCGACGAATTCTGAAGAAGAAAACGACGACCCAATCCCTTTCTAAAGCTAACAATCCTCACCTATTCCAAGAGTTAATTCGATTGACAAATATTGAGTTAAAACGACTTAATTGGTCAGTGGAAGAGACCAGGAAATATACCTTAAAAACTTACGGAAAACGCTCCCGTCAAGTGTTAAGTGATGAGGAATTAATTGAGTTTTTGGAGTTTTTGAAACGGTTACCTAGTTAACACCATGAACATTACAAAATTACCGAATGCTTACTTTATTTATTTACCACGAGATGAAGAGGCAAAAATCCCTGCTAGTTAGGTTAATGTCAACCTCATTAAAGAAGTTGAAGAACATCCTGACATGATAACCATTAAGTTTGGATATCAAGAGTTTGGAGGGATTGAAGTTGCTTACACGGGAGAAAGAATGAAACTTTTTAAGAAGGAGTTCACCGAGTTTATGAAGCAACAATAAAACTTCTGACTTCAAACTTCTGACTTCTGACTTCAAAACATCCGCCTGATGATGACCTGATGGCTACAGGTCGAAACCTTACCCCCTGGTAAGGTCGCGGAGAGCCTCCACAACTCACCGCCATTCTAAATTAGGACTATAAAGTATGATAAGGAATATGCTGAAACGGTTGGCTTAGGGTTAACTGATGAAGTTAGGTTACACGCTAAACGCTTATGCGATCTGCAACGAGAAGAGATTAAGATTGAGCAAGAGTTAGACCCATTAATTAATGATCCTCGATTCTTTTCCTATCGAAAGGTTTTTACAGAGTTTCGTTTTGGATTCAGACATCAAGCCATTCTTATCAGTCAAATCTATCCGTTTGAGAATTTCTTAGGAGATGATGGGAAACCAATTGTAGTGTTTAAACGCTCTACTAAGAATAGTAAAAATTCTCATACCAAGAGATACTTATCTCGGAGAAGATTCGAGAAAATGTTAGGAGTTGCCCCTACAGAAAACAGTAGTGGAGGGAAAAAAAATAAGAAAGTAGTTGGAGGATCTTCTCTATGCCGTAAGCTTTTTTGGCAATGGATTTATACCAGTGTCCAACCGATGCAGTCCAGGAAAAACCATCCTATTTTATGTGAGATACATGAGTGGATGAACCGGCCTAAATTACAGGGAACACCTTACAGACTGTTAACCATGAAAACAGCTAGTCATGCAGCAAGAATGCTATTCAAAAGATTAGTTGAAGAGTTGACAGAAAATTAGTTACTATAAGGATCGTTAAAAAACAATCGATAGGTACACTTATCCTATCGATTGTTTTTTTGCCACATAATTTACTGCAAGGAACGCTATAATGTCAGACAATCTAAGAAGCCGTGTCGTAACCGGAGGAAGTCAACGCACTCCCAACCGTGCCATGCTGAGGGCTGTAGGCTTCGGAGACGATGACTTTTCCAAGCCCATCGTTGGGGTAGCCAATGGCTTCAGTACCATCACCCCTTGTAACATGGGGATTAACGATTTAGCCAAACGCGCCGAAGCAGGAATCAAAAGCGCGGGTGGTATGCCCCAACTATTCGGTACCATTACTGTCAGTGATGGAATCTCTATGGGTACAGAAGGCATGAAATATTCCCTCGTGTCACGGGATGTCATTGCCGACTCCATCGAAACCGCTTGTAACGGTCAAAGCATGGATGGGGTTATCGCTATTGGAGGATGTGATAAAAATATGCCAGGGGCAATGATAGCCATGGCTAGGATGAATATTCCCGCTATCTTCGTCTATGGGGGGACTATTAAACCCGGTCACTACAACGGGGAAGATTTAACGGTAGTCAGTGCCTTTGAAGCGGTTGGCCAACATAGTGCAGGTAAGATAGATGATAACACATTGTTAGCCATTGAGCGCAACGCTTGTCCGGGGGCTGGGTCTTGCGGGGGAATGTTCACCGCAAATACCATGTCTTCAGCCTTTGAGGTAATGGGAATGAGTTTGCCCTACTCTTCCACCATGGCTGCAGAAGATGCAGAAAAAGCAGACAGTACGGAAAAATCAGCTTTTGCCTTAGTTAATGCCATCCGTAAACAGATTTTACCCAGTCAAATTTTAACCCGAAAAGCATTTGAAAATGCCATTTCTGTCATCATGGCTGTGGGGGGTTCTACCAATGCTGTCTTACACCTTTTAGCGATTGCTAATACCATCGGTGTTGACCTCACCTTAGACGATTTTGAAACCATTCGTCAACGGGTTCCCGTATTATGTGATTTGAAACCATCGGGACGCTATGTTACCGTTAATTTGCATCAAGCAGGAGGCATTCCGCAAGTGATGAAAATGTTATTAAATCATGGGTTATTACATGGGGATGCGTTAACGATTTCCGGTGAAACTGTAGCGGACATTTTAGCCGATGTTCCCGATGAACCTCCTACTAACCAAGATGTTATTCGTCCCTGGAATAAACCTGTGTATAAAGAGGGACACTTAGCCATCTTAAAAGGTAATTTAGCTTCTGAGGGTTCTGTTGCCAAAATTAGTGGGGTTAAAAATCCCACAATGACAGGACCAGCAAGGGTTTTTGAGTCAGAAGAAGAATGTTTAGAGGCTATTTTAGCAGGAAAAATTAAGGCTGGAGATGTCATAATTGTGCGCTATGAAGGTCCAAAAGGTGGGCCAGGAATGAGAGAAATGTTAGCACCAACTTCGGCAATTATTGGGGCAGGGCTAGGAGATTCTGTGGGCTTAATTACCGATGGTCGTTTCTCTGGTGGAACCTATGGTTTAGTGGTAGGCCATGTTGCCCCAGAAGCCTATGTCGGAGGAACCATTGGCTTAGTAAAAGAGGGGGATAGTATTACCATTGATGCCAAAGAAAAGTTGTTACAGGTGAACGTTTCTGAGGAAGAGATAGCCCAACGTCGGGCAAATTGGCAAGCCCCTGAACCCCGTTATAAAAGAGGGGTATTAGGGAAGTATGCCAAGTTAGTTTCTTCCAGTAGTTTAGGGGCGGTTACTGACTTGAATTTGTTTTAAAATTTAGGTGGGCAATGCCCACCCTACTTTTTTAGCGATTAACCCTTGAAATCCATTCCCACAGCTTCAGAAATATGAGACAATTTATACTTATCTAACTTCTTAACTAACCCTTGATTAATATTAGGAATACACCAAGGACCTTGATAAATCCACCCCGTATATAGTTGCAATAAACTCGCCCCGGCTGTGATTTTTTCCCAAGCATCTTCCGCCGTAAAAATACCACCTATCCCAATAATCAGTAGGGTTCCTTGGGTTTGTTCGTAAATAAAACGAATCACCTCTGTTGACCGTTTACGAATGGGTTGGCCACTGATTCCCCCCGCTTCTTCTTGAATGGGATGGCCTGTTTGTTGCAGAACTTTTGTTTTCAATCCTTCCCGTTTAATGGTGGTATTGGTAGCAATAATGCCAGCCAATTCGTAAGTTTTGGCTAACTTAATAATTAACTTAATCGCCTCCCAATTTAAGTCAGGAGAAATTTTCACTAATAAGGGCTTTTTCCCTTGATTAATCGATTGTAATTCGTGTAAAATGACATTAAGCTGTTCCCCCTCTTGTAGCGATCGCAGTCCAGGGGTATTGGGAGAACTCACATTCACCACAAAATAATCCGCAACATTTTGAAGATAGCGAAAACTGCCCACATAGTCCATGGCCGCCTTATCTAAAGGGGTAATTTTCGATTTACATAAATTAATGCCGATGGGAACTTGACGGGGTTGCCGTTGCCAAGTGTCTTCAAGGGTTTGGGCTACTTGTTGCGCCCCCTGATTATTCGCCCCTAACCGATTTAAAGCCGCTTGATCCTGGGGTAAACGGAATAAACGCGGTTTTGGGTTCCCAGGTTGGGGATGAAGGGTTACAGCCCCAATTTCAGCCAATCCAAAGCCTAAATGACCCCAGATACCAGCAGCCAAACCATCCTTATCGCAGCCGGCAGCCAACCCCACAGGGGTTTTAAAGGTTAACCCCCATAAACTTTGCTGTAACCGGCTATCCTCAAAGGTGAAAGAATGATCTAAATTCCCCACTATCCACTTCCCCCAAACCCTGTGGCGATCTTTATCAAGACGGTGAAGGGTTTTTAGTAGTTGGTGATGGGCATTTTCTGGGTTATTTTTAGCTGCTGCTAAGACAAGAGGGTAAAAAGGTTGAGCAAAATTAAACATCATATCTAGGTGAGTTCGGAATTTAGGATTTTGAAGGTAACAACTAGGTTAAATGCCTCCTTTAAGCAAGAATTGTAAGGCCAAAGAAGCTACCCCCCGAACAATATTGTCTAAACCAGGGGTTCCTCCTCCTTTTTTGCGTGCTTCTTGTACCGCTTCAATTCTGTTGACAAAACTATCAGCTAATTCTTTTCCTTCCGTATTTTCCTGTTTTTCGTATAGTTGAGAAGCCATTTTGGCATTGAGAATGGCTGCATCTTCGTTTCCTAACCGCAATAAAGCGTAACCCCTCGCTAAATAAGCAGGAGCAAATTCTGAGTCCAAAATTAAGGCTTTATTATGAAGGGCGATCGCCTCTTGATAATTCCCTTCTTTGGTTTCGTTTAAACCCCATCCATAAAATAGTTCTGGGGTTCCTGCATTTTGAGAAATTCCTTTGGCCCCTTGTACATAAGCTTGCTCTAAACTGGTACCGGTTAGGTTAGCATTGGTGAGATAGGAGTCCCTTAAATCCGTTCCCTGCAAAATAGCACTGCTTAAATTAGCTCCGGTTAAATTAGCTCCGTACAAAGACGCACCACTTAAATTTGCCCCCCTGAGATCGGCTCCGGCTAAATTGGCTTGAGAAAGGTTGGCACCGACTAAATTGGCTCCAATTAAAGACGCTCCCCGCAAATCAGCCATGACTAACCCCGAACCGGTTAAGTCACAGAGTTGACATTGTTTGGTGGATAATAATTGACTTAAATGGGCTAAATTTTCGGCTCTGGCGGGTAAAACACAACCAAACGCCGTTAATAAAGCAGTTAAACTAATAGAGGTAATTTTTATCATGGCTTTTATGAGGATTTATCTCGACAACAGACCTTAGCTATATATTATGACGAATTTCTTTGACTTCTACCTCCACAATAGACAGTCGGAAAATAGTACAATTGAAAAGACCCGATCTTTAACGATGGGGTTTCAAAAATATTTGAGATAACTATGGCAGCTAACGTTGAAATTTACACTTGGAGTACCTGTCCCTTTTGTATTCGGGCGAAAGCTTTGTTAGTTAAAAAAGGGGTGGACTTTACTGAATATTGTATCGATGGAGATGAAGAGGCAAGGCACAAAATGACCCAACGGGCCAACGGAAAACGCACATTACCCCAGATTTTCATCAACGATCACCATGTGGGGGGTTGTAACGAATTGTATGACTCAGAATTCTCAGGGGAACTGGATAGCTTGTTGGAGCAGTCGGTAGCCTAATGAAATTAGCTTTTATTATTGATCCTATCTCTACCTTAAACCCCGGCCACGATAGCACTGTGGCTATGATGGAAGCGGCCCAAGCTTTGGGTCATGAGGTTTGGGTGACAGAAGTTCATCAACTGAGTGTCATCGATGGCAAAGCCTGGGCTATCTTATCCCAAGTCCGGTTAGTTCCTGTTACCATGAAAGAGGGACAATGGGTCAGTGTTCCTCAATGGTACGAGATATCCTCTCAGGAATTAAGGTGTCTTGAAGACATGGACGTGGTGTTGATGCGAAAAGATCCGCCGGTGACTATTCGCTATCTCTATGCTACCTATATTTTAGAATTAGTTGATCCCAAGAAAACCCTGGTCATTAATTCCCCTCAAGGACTACGAGAAGCCAACGAGAAGATGTATACTCTACAATTCTACTCGGTGATGCCTGAAACCATCGTCAGTCTCGATAAGACAATTATTCGTCAGTTTGTTGAGGAGAAAAAACAAGCAGTCCTTAAACCCTTGGGAGGGAAAGCAGGGGAAGGGATCTTATTTTTAGAACCCAGCGATCGCAATTTTAACTCTATCATTGAAGTCAGTACCCATCAAGGTCAAGAACCAGTCATGGTTCAACGGTTTCTACCAGAAGCGAAAAACGGAGATAAACGGATTATTCTCTTAGATGGTAAACCGATTGGGGCCGTTAATCGAGTGCCAACCGGTCAAGAATTTCGCGGGAATATGGCTGTGGGGGGACGGGTTGAAAAAACAGAATTGACCCCCAGAGAACAAAACATCTGTGAGGTCGTCGGACCGAGATTACGTCAAAATGGATTGTACTTTGTGGGTATTGATGTCATCGGTGGTTATTTGACCGAAGTCAATGTTACCAGTCCCACCGGTATTCGAGAAATTGATCTCCTTGATAACATAAATTTGGGACAAACTGTCATGGAATGGTTGAGTTTAGGTTGCTCTCAATCATCTTAAAACCTGTTTTGTATTAAGCTATATTAAGAAAAGAATAAAGTCTAGCCAATTGGTGGTAAGTAACGCAAAAAAGTCTTAAACTGAATGAATAATAAAGGGTGAAATCGTTATTAATGTTATGTTTGAGGTTGGGGATATTCTTTGCGAACGCTATCAACTTTTAGAACCTTTAGGAAAAACAGCTATTGGTCATCAAACTTGGTTAGCAGATGACTTGTTTTCTCCTGTTGATGTATATTGTGAACAGAAAAAACAATACCCTTGGTTGAAATGGATTTTTGATGTCAATCAAGTATTTCGTCCTAAGATTTATGAAAAAGTAACCGTCAAACTATTAGCGTTTAACCCTCAACTTTCTTGGGAACAATTTAAACTATTTGAACGAGAAGCAAAAGTTTTACAAGGATTAAATCATCCTTTTATTCCCCGTTATCGCAACTATTTTGAACTGTCTGGACATCGGGGAAATAGCGTTCCTTGGTTCGGTTTGGTGGAAGATTATATTCCAGGAAAATCGTTGCAGGATTTATTAGAAGAAGGGGAAAGGTTTTCTGAGTCTAAAATCCGTAAAATTGCCATAAAAGTTCTCAATATTTTGATTTATTTACACGAGTTAAACCCACCTGTTTTACATCGAGATATTAAACCCAGTAATTTAATTTTAGGAGAAGATAATAACATTTATCTTATCGATTTTGGGGCTGTTCAAGATCAAAGTTCAGTCACTAACATTAGTTTTACTGTGGTAGGAACCAGTGGTTATACTCCCTTAGAACAATTTTGGGGTAAAGCGGTTTTTTCCTCTGATTTATACGCATTAGGCGCAACATTAATTCATTTATTAACAGGTATTTCCCCAACCAATTTACACAATCAAGATTACCAAATTGAGTTTGGGGAAAAAGTTAAAATTAAACCCTCTTTTCAAACTTGGTTAACCACCCTAACCGAAGTTAAACTATCTCAGCGTTATCCTACCGCAAGAGAAGCATTAACAGCTTTAAAAACAGGAGAAACCCTCAAAAAAAAGAAGGCCAATAATAAGACAGTGAAGTCGGGTAATAACCATGAATTAAAAACAAAAATAAAATTAAGTAAGACAAAAAAATCCTTACAAGTGGTTATTCCTTCATCTCAATTAAAACTATTCAAACAAGTATTAAAAATAGAAACAATTTTCATTAATAATCGGTTAAATATTAAAAAAGTTATTCCCTTAGTCACCATGTCTGGCATGGTTTTGATTCCTTTTTCTTTAATTTTTACTGGGATGATGCTAAAAGATCCCTCATTTATTATGGCATCTTTGGAGATTATGGGAGGGATGAGTTTTATGATGATTTTCATACTCTTATTTATTTATATTATTAGTAGCATGGGAGCAAAAACTTGTTTAGTATTAGATAAGGAAACCTTGAAAATACAAGAAAAAATCCTAGGCTTAGAATATTATCAGGAAGAAGAATCAAAAAGCAACATTCTAGGGATTTTCATCCATAAATTCTTACAAAGATATAATGTTACGATTAATACGAGAAAGATGATTTATCAATTGGGTAGTCAACTCACAGAAGAAGAAGCTCTTTGGTTAGCCAAAGAAATTGAAGATTGGTTACATTAAGATGTAGAAAGACTATGTTTAATACTAATGATATTCTTGTTGATAAATACGAACTAAAAAAACGATTAGGTCAGACAGCAATCGGTCATCAAACTTGGTTGGCCATAGATATTTTAACCCAGGAAAAGATAACGTTAAAACTCTTAGCTTTTAGTCCTCAAATGCAATGGGAAGAGCTAAAATTATTTGAAAGGGAAGCGCAAGTTTTACAGTCTCTTCAACATAAGCGAATTCCTAAATATCGAGACTATTTTGACTTAGATAAAGACTTAGGAGGAGGAATAGCTTGGTTTGGTTTAGTACAAGATTATATCCCCGGCGCATCATTACAAGAATTAGTCGATAGCAGGAAGATTTTTACTGAAGAAGAAACCTATACTATTGCTATAGAAATTTTAGAAATTTTGAGTTATTTACATCAATTAAACCCTATTGTGATTCATCGAGATATTAAACCCAGTAACTTGATTTTAGGAGAAGATAATCATATTTATTTAATTGATTTTGGCGCAGTACAGGCCCAAGGAGCCGTCACTGGTGTAACATTTACAGTAGTCGGTAGTAGTGGTTATGCCCCCTTAGAACAATTTTGGGGAAGGGCCGTACCTGCTTCAGATATTTACGCATTAGGGGCAACTTTGATTCATTTATTAACAGGAATATGTCCCGTTGACTTACCACATAAAGACTCTCAAATTCAATTTTCAGATAAAGTTAACATTGCTGATTATTTTCGTTATTGGTTAGAAAAAACAACTAATATATCTCTAGAAAAACGATTTTCAACGGCAAAAGAAGCTTTAGTTAGTTTACAAAGGAAAAAATTGGTAACTACTGCAAATAATTCCAAAAATAAGCTAGTTCAACCTCATTATAGTCGTTTTCTGGTTACAAAAAAAGATAGTCAACTATGTTTATACCTACCCCCTAAAATGAATTATCAGATCGGTAAAAGTGCCGTACTTACAATTATCTTTATACTGGGCATTATTACTCTGGCATTTTTTCCATTCTCTTTACTGGTTTTATTATTTGTATATCAATATTTTAAGGATATGAGGCTTGTTTTTCTAGAACAATCTTTTAAAATACAGCGAACAATTTTTGGGTTAACTTATCAATCCATTAATACCTCGAATGATGAAATCCTTGGAGTTTTCTTATATAGTAGTTCGGATAATCATCAAGTTAAAATCAGAACTCGCAAGAGAAATTATATGATCGGGGAAAATCTCAAGGAAGAAGAATGTGCTTGGTTAGCAAAAGAAATTCAAGATTGGTTATATTATCATGGTAATTGAGTATCAATTACGTAAAATGTTAAGTCTCATTACAAAAAAAGCATAAAACTTGCGAGAGGTTACGGATATGTGAGTATGATAACCAAAGTGATATTTTCAAAGTTTAGTTTGTCATGAGTCTAAAAATAGTTGAAAATTTTGATGCTAGTTTTACCCTGACATCAGAAAGCCAAAAAACCTTATTTAAATTATTAAAAAATCCAGAATTTATTAAACAAATTTCTCAACAATTATCCAATAAAGAAGCATCTATTGAGTTTACCGAATTATTATTTCAACCCGTTCCTTACAGTAGCCAAACCCCTAAAGGAATGCCAGCAGAATTTGAGAAATATTATGATTCTGATGAGCATATTATTATCAATATTCCCCCTAACTTTATGTTCAAAGCAAAAATCTTCAAACCCAGTCGTCTCTGTGGTATTTATCACCTGATTAATTAATACTTTTTGTTCTTAACCTTATTTTTTTTGAGGATTGATTGATGATTACTGATACTCAACTCCCTAGTTTAAACGACTTAGATTATTTACCCTACTTAGATGAAAATGGGGTCATTCCTGAAGCGTTACGGAAAAAAATTGGAGTTTATGCCATTTTTGATGAAACCAAGCACTTAAAATTCATTGGTTATTCCCGTGATATTTACGCCAGTTTAAAACAACACTTAATTCGGCAACCTCAACAATGTTATTGGTTAAAAGTAGAAATAATTAACCGTCCTAGCCGCAGTCTTCTAGAAGAGATCAAAAATAACTGGACTCAAGAAAACGGAGATTTATCCATCAATGATAACGTAAGTCAAAAACAGTGGACACAACCCATTGATGCTAAACTTTGTATGACCGAAGAAGAAAAAGAAACCTATAATAATAGTGATGAGTTAGGCAAAATTAAACTATTTAAAAAAGTATCCAGACGAGTACAAGCTGAGATTGAGAACACCTTAGAAAAAAGAGGAAATCGGATGGAAATTCGCTTTAATCCTAAACTCAAAGAACAGGGATTCCTCGATTTAAAATAATAAAATAACCTCTAACCTTGCCCACCCTACAATTCTCAGAGGTTACTGTTCACCGAATAAATGTTGTACATTAAAAGGTGAAGTCGATTTAATCATCAAGGAGTAACCCGTAATGACCTGGCGTGGTTCAGTCAGTATTCCCGATCGCATTTTTGGGACTTTAGTCTATTGCTTTGCTGTGTTTGACACGATGGCCTTTGGGTCTTATCTATTGCAACAGTTTCCAGTCTTCAGTTTCCTGTTAATTCCAGCTTTACCCGTAGGAGTCACCTATAGTTTATTAGGTGCTTTGCTAGGGCCATTAGCACGTTGGGCTAGTTTTCTGGCTTTCATTCTTCTGTTTATGCTAGTTGTCCGTAACGATCGCATTAGCCATTTTATTCGTTATAACGCCATGCAATCTATCCTGATCGGCATCTTATTGGCTTTAGCGAGTATTATCATGAATTATGTTTTAATCCCCGCTTTGGGGCGTAGTGGCATTCTCATTGAAACCTTATACAATGTGCTATTTTTAGGGGGATTAGCAGCCTCCTATTTTTCCATGATTCAATCAGCCTTAGGACGCTACGCAGAAATTCCTACGATTTCTGAGGCCGCTTATTCTCAGGTTCGCTGGTAGTTATGTTAGCCGTTGGCGCAGTGATGACAGGGTTTTCAATGCTACCAATGCCTTCAATTTCCACCCGAACGCGATCGCCGACACTTAGGGGGCCAACCCCTTCGGGGGTTCCTGTGAGAATAACATCCCCTGGAAACAGGGTCATGATCTGAGAAATATAGGAAACAATAACTTGAGGAGAGAAAACCATATCCTGAACCAAAGCAGACTGCCGTGGTTCCGTTTCATTATTAACAAAAGTTTGAAGGGTGGTGGTTGCACTTAACTCCCGTATCACCCAAGGGCCTAGAGGACAAAACGTATCAAACCCTTTTGCTCGAACCCATTGATTGTCCTTTCTCTGAAAATCACGAGCCGTAATATCATTAGCGATAGTATAACCCCAGATTTTGCTACGGGCTTCCTTCTCAGAACAATTTTTAGTCACTTCACCAATCACTAAAGCTAACTCTCCCTCATAATCAACCTGTTGCGACTGTTGGGGATAATGAATCCCCTGACCTTCTCCAATCAGCGTAGAAGGGGGTTTAAAAAAGAGTAACGGTTCTTTTGGGACTGTGTTACCCAGTTCCTCTGCATGGGCTTTGTAGTTCCGACCCACGGCAACAATTTTGGAAGGAAAGCAAGGGGCTAAAAATTCATAACTATCCGCCTTTAAGACAACGCCACTGGGTTGTCCCCCGTCCCAAGGGGCAGCATCAAACACTGCCACACTGCGGTTAAGATTAAGTGAGCCATAATGGATGTTTCCTTGAGTTGTTTTTACTCGAACGTAGCGTTGCGGCATAAACTTGAGCAGTCAGTTAGGTTAGAAGTCGACTAATCGGCCTAATATCTTAGCCATTAGCCATAAAGTCGTAGTCTGATTTTAACAAGAATGTCGAAAGAAGTCCCCATTGTCTTGAGTGCGTCTCAAATTCGGATTCGCAATCCGAATTACGCACTCGCTTTAGATGGGGATGAATTTCGACCGACAAACAAACCGCAAAGCGTCCCTATTTCCCAGAAATTTGTGCTATCATTGCTAGTGGTTGCGACCCACCCGAACGCCATGAGCTTTTTCTAGAAGACAAAAACCTAGACCAACCTAGACATTAATGTCTAGGAATTATCTATAACAGAGTTTAGTTGGGGTACTTCACAGGAATGTGTCTCAAAAAGGAGACATTTTTTCATTTGATTCGTTGCCAATGATCCTTGCTTCTTGATCATAAGACCCTAAGTCGATCACGAAGCCAACTTGTCCATAAGGAGTTTACACCCATGAGCCAAAGTTACGAAATGATTTTTATCTTGCGTCCTGATCTTTCAGAAGAGCAAGTTAACCAAGCTGTCAATACCTATAAAGAATTTTTGACTGAGAATAACGCTACTGATCTCCAGGTGAAAATCTGGGGTAAACGCCGTCTGGCCTATCCGATTCAAAAAAAGGTGGATGGTATCTATGTCCAGTTCAATTATCAAGCTGATGGAACCCAAATTGCTCCCTTAGAACGGATGATGCGATTAGGGGAAGAGGTGATGCGCTATCTCACCATTAAATTAGATACAGTGTCCCCGGAAAAAGCAGAAGAGGAAGAACCCGAAACGGCAGAACCGGAACCCGTTGCTTCTGAAGCGTGACATCCTCCCACGCTATACTGCCCAGCAGTTAGCGTGGGCTTCCCGACTCACGACTTAAATTCGGAGAAGGGGGAAAGATGGGGTCTCTCCCATAGTACAAGAACCCTATCCTTCTTCCATCTGCTGCTTTTAAGACATTGGCGAATTGTGCAGGGGTCTGCGTTGGTAGTTATCCTGTCCTTTCGCTAACACGCAGGGATGATCGGTTTTATCAGCAAACTGTGGATGCATAAAGCGAGTAATAAAAGCCATTCGGCTTCCTAGGGTGCGGTTAGCCACTACCCCATGCCATAATCCACCTCTGGTAAAAAAGAACTCTCCCGGCTTCAACTCAATGGAAAGAACTTGGTGAGGGGCATTTTCTGGGGCAATGGAGTCGGCAAGCTTGGCCATACTGTCGGCATCAGACAAATCACATTCACCCTGTTGAGCCATTGCCTCTAAATCAACCGAGTATTTATGAGTGCCAGGGATAATCTGTAAACACCCATTTTTATGATTCATGGCTGTTAAGGCCACTGAAACATGTACCCCCTCTACATCTGCATTGACTTTGTCAATGTGCCAGTCCGCACCGCCATGGCCAGGCCACCGACAAATTACCTGAGACATCCAAACTAATAGGTCAGGTCCTAAAATTGCTGAGACTCGATCTAAAATGTCATCATCAGTGGATGCTTTGAAGACTAAGTCAGAGTTGATGTGAGCATTTCGATCATCCATTGGCCCTGGTTGCAGGATATTGAATTTTTCTAGCAGTAACCGCAGCATCCATAATGGACTCTTGTGATTTTTTCTGACAGCCATCTGTAGATATTTGAAGGCTTCGCTATTAAGACTAGGAAACGGTCCGGCGTAACCATAGTTCAAGAAAAATTCTTTAATATCTTCCATCTGTAAGAGATCTGTTTTCATATAAACTTAATTCCTAAAAAAAATGGATAAATTTCAATCAAATAACTGGAAATCCGAGGCCATGAAAGACAGTGCTAAAACATGAATTTCACCAGTCACTTTATTTAAGAACCTATCAGGAAATCTTGGGTTCTAGAATGTTGACCCTGGATCTCTCTAGTGGACATTTCTGGCTTTGAGGAGCAAGGGTTTCCTCAAAAATCTCGATAAAGCGATCGCACTTATCGTCCCAATCTAAGCCCTGACGTTTCACCTGTAGGGGGCCGATTCGGGCCATAGACTCCCTCAACTCTGGAGAATTAGCTAGGTGAATAATAGCCTCAGCCAGCCCTTGCACGAATGCTCCTGGAGAGTCTGGATCGACCAGAATGCCACAGTCAGGGGAAACCGTTTGGGCGGGGCCACCCCAACGGGTAACGACGACCGGCAAGCCTAACGCCATGGCTTCTAGAACAGCATGTCCTCCAGACTCTCTGAGGGACGGCATGATAAAAATGTCACTCTGATTAAGCAGTTCAACACACCGATCATGACTTTGCCATCCATGAAAATGGACATGTTGCTCTATTCCGTAGTTTTTGGCGGCTTCTTCAAGCTGCCCCCTCAGTTCTCCATCACCCACAATCTCAAGAACAGCATTGGTCTGTTTAACAACTGATAGAAATGCCTCAACTAGATATTGCACCCCTTTCCAATCAACAAGTCGCCCCAGATAGACGCACCGCACAGGTTCGCCTGCCTGGGGTTGGCGATACTGACGATGTTGCCATAGGGAGGTGTCCACAGCCGGTTCTAGCATCTTTACCAGCCTTCCCCGATAGCCTGGAGGTAAAGCATTCAGAGCCGATTGATCGGAGTAGATTAGGGTTTCTGCATTGACTTTTCCAGGAAAGAGCTTGTGTAAAAGCAAAGATGATCTGCGACCTAAGTTCACTGTCAAGCGCTCAATCCACGAGTCCATGGAGCGAAAATCGGGCGGAAATTCTAAGTCACCGCAAAGTGGGCCAATAACGACAGGAACATTCAGGTTGTACATAAACGAAACAGCCTTTGCTGAAAGTGGGGTTGGCTGAAAAACGAGTTGAATGTTCTGCTCTGCAATCAGTCGTTTAGCAAGTTGGCGTTCACGTATCTGGGTAATGATGTGAATCAGCTGACCAACAACCAAATCTTCTACTCGATAGGGAAGTAATTGACCAATGCGCCAAAGTAGCTTTTGAATCCAGCTATCTTCGATAAATAAGATGCGTGACAATGCTTCTTCCTCAGGGAATAGCTCTTTTAGCTCATCTCGACACCGAGCGTGGCAAATCATCCACACGTCCAGTCCTTTTTGGCGAAGCCGCCTAAATAGCTGGATATTCTTGCTAGACTCCCCTCCCATTTGAGTGGAGGCATTCTCCACAACCATTAGTAAATGAATAGTCATATAAAGTTATCTAAAATTATGTTTACAATCATTCTACACCCAAAGATTGTTAACATCACCCCAATAGTTATCTGGTTTTCCATAAAAGCTTAAGAACTTTTCAATATCTTCATGCAGCAAATTAACCACTTCGTGACGAGTTGCCTCATTCCAATGGATATCTACGGTCAGGGGTTTACGGAGCAAGGGCTTGAAAGATTTGATCATCCAGGTGGGGAGCAACCATTTGGCATCTAAGAAGAATTTCTGCTTACGTAGCCAAGCCATCCAAGGGTAGTCAACCTGCTTACTGGCACGAGAATTAAGTGCCGGTTGCTGTGTTTCGATTTGAAAGGTTGGATCAACACCCAAAAATTCAAAACATTGCTGTAGTACCGATTGGGGATTCGTAACTAAATCTTCCATGAAAAGAACCAAGATTTGGTCATCAGGGAAATATTTACGAAACTCGTTGATACGTGCCCAGTAACAGCTACTTTGAACCAGCGGCTTCCATTGTTTAATGGCTACATCTAGACTGCCAAACTTCAGACCGTTATCCAGTAACTGGGTAAAGTCGGACTCAATTCTTTGAATGGGATGTCGAACAATATAGATTAATTTGGCTTCTGGCAAATGTTGGGCGATACGCTGAACGACTTCACTGTTTCCCTCAGAATAAGTGGGAGACCCTTCCCCGATCGCTTTAGCCCCCTGAAGCGGATTAAACTTAGAGTAGTACCATTCTATGCCTCGTTCATAGTGTAGGCTGAAAAAGTGACTTTCTTTATGGGGAAACATATATACTTCGGGATGTTTCCCTAAAAAGTTACACAAAGTAGTCGTTCCGGCTTTCGCGGCACCAATCACTAGATAGTTGGGTTTCATCATGTCATCCTGGATCAACCAGGGTTTAGCAAAGGATCTTAATCCGTGACCATAGCAGGGTAAGCGCATCTAAAATGTAGCCAATTATACAGAAAAAACCCCATCTTGCACTTGATCGGATCGAGTTAATTTTGTGCAACTACTGGTGCTGCTTCTACTGAGAAAAATCCCCTGTGTTTTCCAACAACGAAGATACAGAAGGCAATAACACCACCACATGGGGAACCGGACGGGGAATATAACCCACCAAAGACTCTCCTTGATAAGCTAAAGAGGTACTGGCCCCAGAATCTAACATCACCGCCTCTCTAAATCCTAATTGCTCCAACACTTGTCCTAGTTTTATAGAATCCACCGGATTTTTGGATACCCCGATCATCGGTTGTCCAGAACGATGAATTCCCCAAAAGGCACGATGTCGGGGAACCTGAAAATCAAACAAATTACCAAAACTTTCATAGGGTTGGGCCAGGGAATCTTTGACCAACCAAGCAGCCCCCACAAACGCATCGGTGATCAATTCACCGTCATCGGATTCGGCTACAACCCCTGACCAACTGTTATGATTATCTGCATCAAAAGGGACAAACTTGACCCCTTTATCCCCCATTAAAACTAACGGACGACCATTCAATCTCGGATTTTCACTGGCATTCCCTGGAACAAATTCTCCCCCTTGACTCATCACTGGACCAATCATTACATTGGAGTCAAGATATTTTAAGGAGAAAAATGCTCCATCTACCGCCGCAACTGCCTCGGTATTAGCCATAATTTCTGGCACTTGATAACGACTATTGGCATGAATGGTACTGGGTTTACCCCCATTAATAATAATAAGTTCGACTCCATCAATGTTATGTTCTCTTTTGGTAATATTGGCTGTAAAATCAAAGTCACCTTCTAAATGTTCTCCAGGATAACCACCCCACGCTTCAGGAGAAACCACTTGTAATTGTGATTGACCAAAACGGCCAATACTTAGTAAATCGGGGGATTCTCCCACAAAGATTTCTTCTTCATTAGACATGGATAAGGCCATTTTATAACCAGCGGCCATCGCCCACCGTTTTACCCTAGCATCGTGTTTTCCTTCGGGATAGGTAAAATATTTAATGGGAATACCTAACCTTTCTTCCAGAATTTCTTTGGACATCATGACTTCTTGAAATAAGTCATCATCAGATAATTCTCTTAAATCTCTGGGGTGAGTAATGGTATGAGAGGCGATGGTAATTAAGGGGTCTTTAGCAAGTTGTTGTAACTGTTCCCAGGTTAAACTAGAACGGGCTGTTTTTCCCTCCATTTTCTTGACATATACTGAAAAAACAGCCGGATAATTATACTTTTTCAACAAAGGATAAACATGCTCATAATGTCCCCCGTAACCATCATCAAAACTGAGTAAAATGGGTTTATCTGGTAAGGGAATTCCTTTTTGTAAATGCTCTAATAATAAGTCAAGACTAATGGGGGTTAAACCTTGTTTTTGAATGTATTTAAAATGCCTTTCTAATTCTTCTGGGGTAACATCAAAAAACACTTCTTTTTTCGGCAGAATATCATGATACATGAAGATGGGAACCTTGGCTGCCCTCGCACTTTCATGAATATAGGGAAATGGTTTAGCAAGAGCTTGATTCGCATTTTTGGCTGCTTTCCATAACTCAGGAAATGTGGTTGGTGAAATAATTATTGGTTTTGTATTATTAGAATCTATAGGAGAAGTTACTCCCTTTAAACAGTGTTGTAAATTAAGAGAAGGATTAGATAGAAGATGATTATTCAGTTGAGCAGAAGGATGAATATGAAGTCCTAGCTTTGGGGAATGATTAGAGGACTCAAAAGCAGAAAACTGACAATCCTTTTCTTGTTGGCCTTTAATGGCGGTTAGTCCGTTATTGTTGGTTAAATAGTCTCGATCTATTAAATTGACCAAAATTAGACTATAAACACCCATGATTAAACCACTACCACAGCCTAATGCTAGTTTAAAAGAGCGCCATTGTGACGGAGAGGAAAACATAAAGAAAATATTAAAGAAAAAAATATAAGGTTAATTAGGATTGTAGTGTAGAGTGCTTCGATTAAGACAAAACTGTGATAAATTTCTTAAAAATTTAAGATTTTCCTTGAATTATTTTTCTTGTCTATATGTAAAATCGATTACAGAACGTTCTGATAGTCAATTCCGCCACGGCTCACAGTTGCTTGCCTTAACATTAAATTATAAAACTTAATATAAATTAACATTAAACTCAAATAACTTGATGAAGTGTAGTAATGTCGCCGATCTTCCTTATCATTTAATTGCCGTTTACCAACTTTTTTAATAAAGATTTAAGATTTTGTGACATTAACCCCTAGACAAACAAAAAGAACTTATTGTAAAAGAATAGCAAGTACAACTAATTCGACTCTTAGATTAGTTACGCTGTATTAATTGGGAGATGGCCACTGTGTCTAACTTATTTCGTTCCCTTCTCTTAAGCATCTTACTCAGTTTCGTGACCCCTGTGTTATTTTTGGGGGGGGTACTGGGGACTTTACTCACCGTCAGTTATATTCCAGGAATTGCTTTATTAGGTCAACTGGGACAAGAATTGATTTTATCCTTTCTTTCCACTTTTGGGGAAGGGTATCCCCTGCAAGGGATGTTAACCATTGGGGTAACTTGTGCTATGGTGGGCGGTTTGTTTGATGTGTTTAATTTTTATTTGTATCAAGATGTTCGCGGCCAATAACCTGAGATGTTTCGGGTCATCATCAGAAGCAGAAAAAAAGAGGACAATCTAGATTGTCCTCATGGGGGTTTCACGATGTTATTGTTAAAGTTCTCTGACAACGGGTTTATTATCAATAATTTCCCCGACTAACACCACATCGGTAACGCCCACAAATAGACCATTTTCTAGGACACCAGGAATATTATTGATGGTTTGTTCTAAGGTGGCAGGGTCATCAATACTTTCAAACTTAACATCGATAACCAAGTTCCCTTGATCCGTTACTACGGGGCCAGCCTTTTTGACCCCCATCCTTAACTCTGGCTTTCCGGCTAATTGTTCCAACTTACGCATCACAGGAACAACCGCTTTCGGGATAACCTCAACCGGCAACAGAAAAGTTGAACCCAACTTATCTACCAGTTTACCCCCATCAACCACCACGATAAACTGTTCTGCTAAACTATCGACAATTTTCTCTTGAGTATGGGCGGCCCCTCCTCCCTTGATTAAATTCTTTTGAGGATCAACCTCATCAGCCCCATCGATGGCAATATCAATGCGATCGACCACATCTAAGGTGCTTAAGGGAATATTATACTTTCTTGCTAAGACTTCCGCTTGAAAGGAGGTCGTCACCCCCACAATGTTTTTTAGGTCTCCCGATTGTAACCGTTCACCGATATACTGTATGGCGTAGGCAGTGGTTGAGCCTGTACCTAACCCCACAATAGAATCTGATTTAACGCGGGAAGCGGCTGCTTTGCCTACTTCTTGTTTCATCATCACAACCGGATCTGACATAGACGATCTCCCAAAATAATTATTGGTATTATTTTATACATTTTTGAGACTTAAGAATAGGGGATGAGTTAGCCTTTAATCGAGTGTCTCAGGCCACCGGGTCCATCCCTTATCTTTTTTCCACCCCTTAATTGTTAGAAGACGCTGCCAGCATTTCTTTGAGTTGGGCTAATTGATCGGCCCAACGGGGGTCGGGTTGAAAGCTTTCGTTAGAAGAACCACCAGAGGACGAAGAACGATTATTGCGTTTTTTGCCAGCACCCTTTTTGGATTTTGTCGGTGCGGGTTTACTCTCTGTGCTTCCCTCTTCTGAGTCTTTTCCTTTGTTACGGGGTAAGGCTTTTTCAATTTTGAGTGGGTTGTCCATAAAGGACTGACCATTATATTTTTCAATAAATGCGTCAGCTAATTCATCGCTAGGAACGGTGACAAAAGCAAAACCCCGACATTTGCCACTCTTGCGCTCTTTGATCACCTTAATGGAGACGATTTCGCCCCCATCGGCAAACAATTCTTCTAGGGTTTGGCGTTCTAGGTTGTCTTTGGGTAAATTACCTACATATAAGCGGATATTAGGCATTGTGAGAGATACCTCCAGTAGTTGAGTTGATAAAAAACTTGATGAATGTCCCATGAGGGAACGAGGTTTGGTTGTAGGTGCAGAGGAAACAAGAAACAACTTTACCATGACTTCCTATGTCATAACCAAAACTGACTTGCCTGTTACTGGCCTGTACCATTAAAATCAATTTCTTTTTAACGATGCTAAGATTAGGCAATTGAATCATTGAGACTTGGCTTATTCAGCGTCCGACTGAGAGAAATGGATTGAACAGATCATGCCCTTTTAAATTATTACAGAATGTATACACGATTCGTCAAATAATTCTCTAAAAAAAAATATTATTTTTTCCATGAGTTGATTATATTCTTTGAATCAAGGCCAAGGATTGTCTGCTTTTTCTACCCTAGAAGCTAGGGTTTGACTCCTTTAGTATTGTTACCTTCCCAGTATATTATTACCACTATTGTTCACTTTGAGCAACTTTTTTCTCAAAGACTTGCTAAAAATGATGTTGTGTGCATAGTTATCCCACTTGTTTGGGTACTCTAAAAACCAACAGGGAACTTTACCCACTAAGGATAAGTCCCCATATTTCATGCATAAGGTAGACAGTCTGTCAATTTTTTGTTACATTGCTTTATAATTAGAGGCAAGTAGCAAAACGAATGCTTACCCAAGCCTCTTAGTCACCTATCTCTGATTCGATCAGGAGTCATTATGGAAAACACTTCTTGTAATTTAACCTTAGAACAGCAATTTGAAATGAAACGGATGCGCGATGCAGCGAACCAAATGAGTCGGGAACAAGCACTGGACTTATTAGTGCAAGCTTCACGATTACTGATGATTAAAACCAATGTGGTTCGCAATTTGGGTAAATAACCCAATGTTTAGCGGTGTATGTTTAATTAACTTTTAATTGTTTACATGGAGGTTATTATGGACGCAAACATTTTTGAATTATCCCTAGAACAACAATTCCAATTACAATGTTTACAACAGGAGTTTCAAGGTTTAGAAAGAGAACAGGTCATTGATTACTTAATCGATACCATGCAGCAAATTATGGCTAGAGATAATCTCATCCGAGATTTGATGAAAAACGAACTCTTCTAGTGTCTTAAGATCAGACGCTCTCCATCTCGTGTCAAGCTTCTCTCAAATCCTAGGCAGATGACGAAGAGGGGCAAGGGGTGCTGGGAGGTCAGTCCCGATTCTACGTTACAGTAAGGATCGATTAAGACCGAAACTATTTTAGTTTTTTCTCTGCCATACTCGAAACATAAACCCTAAACAAACTAAAATGTAACCCGATGTGAGTAAGCCGTTGAGATATAGTAACCGCAACGTAAGCGTTTCAGATGTTTGCAGAGAGCTTAACCAGAGTAAGCTATAAGCAATTGCCCAGATAACGGTTAGTTTGATAGAAAAGCGACTGGCCGATAATACTTGACGACTACCCTGATGATGGTACACTGTCCAAAGTGCAGGAATCCAACCAACAACAGGGATCAGACGAGTTATTTGTTGTAACTTCTCTAGTTTTTGTTCTTGAAACGGATCACGATTGGGATTATTCATGGCCTTGGCTCGTGTTTGCGATGAAAAGAACTTGTGAACTTAATCTCAGTGCCATTATCCTCGCTGGGGGGTATAGTTCCCGTATGGGTACAGATAAGGCATTGATTGAAATTCAAGGGGCTCCTTTGTTACAACGTACGGCTACTTTGATACAGGCATACGCTGACTCTGTTTATATTATTACCCCTTGGATAGAACGTTATCAAACGATTGTTCCTCTCCACTGTCAGTTATTGCGAGAAATTTGTCCCTCCCGAAAGACTCGAGGCCCTTTAGTGGCATTTGCCCAGGCTTTAAACCATGTGTCGACAGACTGGGTGTTCTTGTTGGCCTGTGATTTACCTAATTTAACCCCTTGGTTTATAGGAGAATGGTTAAAAGGGTTAGATCAGCTTTCTGATGACACCATGGCTTATTTACCCCGTCATGCCAAAGGTTGGGAACCCTTGTGTGGGTTTTATCGTTCTTCTTGTTTAACGGCTTTAGACAGCTTTATAGATGGGGGAGGACGCTCGTTTCAGCAATGGCTGCAACATCATCCTGTGGAAGAACTGTTGGTCAGCGATCGCTCTGTGCTTTTGAATTGTAATACCCCAATGGATCTTCAGCAAATTAAGGATAAATTATGAATGTACTTTCAATTCCCACCTGGATGGTTCATGTTTCTAGTGTGATTGAGTGGACAGCCGCTATTTTATTGGTCTGGACTTATGCCCAAGTGACCGATAAGTTATACTGGCGATCGCTGGCTTGGGGAATGTTACCGGCCTTAGTGAGTGCTATGTGTGCTTGTACTTGGCATTTTTTTGATAATGCCCCGTCTTTGGATTGGTTAGTGACCTTACAAGCTTCTTTAACGGTTATTGGCAATTGTACTCTTTGTTTTGCGGGTTGGTGGATTTTTCGCGCGTCTTCTTCTCAGTCTACAGAATAATATTGAGACAACAATTGTAATGCGTCATTAGACACATCAAAGGTCAATATTTCTCCCTGACAATCAATAGAAGAAAAGGGAATTACTTCTACTACACTGTTGCTATAAGCCACTATTTCTAGGGATTTAATCCAGGAAGATGTCCATTGATTTTCTTCGATTTTGATATTGTGTTGATGTAACCAGTTGATTAGTTGCCATCGTCCAATACCGGGTAAAATTTCACCGTTTAAAGCGGGAGTGTACCATTTCCCTTGTTTCCATCCCCAAAGATTGCCTGTACTGCTTTCTAGCCAATGACTTTCTGAATTAATTAAAATGGCTTCTTGAAAACCCAGACTTTTGGCTTTTTGTAAAGCTAAATAAGCTCCTAAATAATTTCCTGTTTTATGAGGGTTTAAACTGCGTTGAAAAAGCGCATCAGATGCTAACCATCCTTTAATCCCTTGCTGTTGCCATTGAGTTAAATTTCCAGGTAAAAAACGTCCAGTCATCCATTCTTTACCATCGGGAAAAATGGTTATTCTTAAAACTGGATAAGTTTCTTTTAAATTCTTAGCCCCTTGATAGATATTTTCCCAATTGGGTAAACACCAATTAAACGCTTCTAAACTCTTTTTCAAACGATGACAATGGGCATCCCATTGAGTCAAACGGTGTTCTAAAGATTGTTGATAGACTCGCAGGGTAGTGAAGACCGTCGCCCCATATTTTAAACCTGGATCATCAATAGAGAGACAAATTTTGTTTTCCTTCAATAGCTGACCATCGTACCAGTATTTCACTCTATCCCTTGATGCACATTGTTTCTTTAAATGCAAGCTTACTTTAAAATTTTTAACAAGAATTTTAGGGACTAACCAAAGAATGCCTAATACAGCCTTATTTACTCGTTAATTACACATACTAAGCCCACAACCTACCTGAAAAAAAGAATATCATGAAAATGGCAAAAGTGCAAATCTTGGCAAATTTTTGGAAAATGAGGAAAAATAAGTTGTTTATGAAGAGGCGAAAAAAAGCAAGCATTGTTTAATAAATTAAATCATAAACAAAAAAAATATAAGTTTAAGTTATCTGCAAATGAATATTATGGATCAAAAATATTGTCTCATCGAAAACAGAATAAGACAAGGAACAAGAAACCTGCTTAAATAGTTAACCAATTCTTGGCGAGAAATCCCCGATTAAGGAACGAAAATCGAGGGGGTGCTACGCAGAGCCTTCGGCAAGATAGCCAAGACACTATTTTTGCGATATACTGGTTTGTGGTTGCGACCTACCCGAACTTTGGACTTACAGACAGCCTAACATCAAAGCAAAGTAGTACACTTTCGGCGCAGAAACATTGTCAGATCGGGAAAAGAAATCGCTGAAGAATAAAAAGTCGGCAGCAATAGCGTAAGCCCAAACAGTGATTTGTCGAAAAAAAATTACACTCCTTGGGACACAGGGAGTCTGCCTCGGTACAGTTTTGACTGTACGCCAGTTAGTACCACTTTTGTGAGTAAAACCTGCGGAGGCTGAGTAAGACCAAAGCAAGATTGTCTTGTAGAGGCTTCGGCCATTGAAAGAGGAAGCCCCAAACGAAGCGTAGCGGAGTTTGTGGGTATGTCACGAATAGGCTATTCTAACAACTATGCAAAGTGACGACAACCTCAGTGTAATTGAGAGTGTAGACCAATTTGATGACCCCTTGGATCGCCTAGAAGCCGAAGATGCCAACGTTCCTAGTCCTGATCCAGAAGAAATGTTGCCCAAACTGAGTGATGAAGACCCATCACAGAGGATGCTGGCAGCGAGGGCGTTTTGTGAGCTACAAGACCCGAGAGCGATTCCCCTACTGATTCAACTGTTAGAGGATATTTGTCCCTTAGTACGGGTCAGTGCGGCCTATGCGTTGGGAAGAAACACCAGCCCTGAAGCGGTAACGGCCTTAATTGACCTTTTGGGGCGAGATTGGAACGGATACGTTCGTAAAGGGATTGTTTGGGCTTTAGGTAATGGAGGCGATCGTGCCAGTGTCCAACCCTTAATCCATGCCCTGAGAACCGACATTTCTGCGGTGCGTCTCTGGGCGGCCAGTAGCTTAGCTCAAATTGCCAAACAAGAATACGAAGATGCGATCGCGGCCATGGCTCCTCTGATTGAAGGATTAAGACGGGACGCGGTGGCTGCGGTGCGGGGAAACTGTGCTTGGGCCATTGGTCAACTCTGTCGAGAACTGCCCTCCAATGTGGTCTATGCCACCGCTATTGATGCCTTACTCGAGGCATTGGTGGAAGACGAAGATTATAGCGTCAAAGAGGATGCCAAAAGTGCCTTATTACGATTAGGCGATCCCAGAGGAATGCAAATGATCGAGGATCTTGAACTAGAAGGGCTAATTTAGTGAGTAAACCATTAATTTTAGGTATCAGTGGTGCATCTGGCTTAATTTATGCCGTTCGTGCCTTAAAGTTTCTCTTAGAAGCCGACTACGATGTTGATGTAGTAGCTTCGAGAGCAACGTCTATGGTGTGGCAAGCGGAACAAAATGTGAAGATGCCGGCAGAACCAGAGTTACAAGAAAAATTTTGGCGAGAACAAGCCGGAGTGACCACTGAGGGACAATTACGCTGTCATCGTTGGGGGGATGTGGGCGCAACCATTGCCAGTGGTTCTTTTCGTACGTTGGGCATGGTGATTATGCCCTGTAGTATGAGTACCGTAGCCAAATTAGCCAATGGGTTAAGCTCTGACCTCTTGGAAAGGGCGGCCGATGTCCAAATTAAGGAAGGTCGTCCTTTGGTGGTGGTTCCCCGTGAAACCCCTTTTAGTTTGATTCATCTACGAAACTTGACCGCCTTAGCAGAAGCTGGGGTGAGAATTGTCCCTGCCATTCCAGCTTGGTATCATCAACCTCAAACCATAGAAGATTTAGTGGATTTTGTCGTAGCTCGTGCGTTGGATCAATTGGGGATTGATTGTGTTCCTTTGACTCGTTGGCAAGGAGGAAAGGCTTGACGGGTTGAACGGAACCCCAACTAAATAAAATTATAGTTGGGGATTCTCCCCTGCTGTTACCACGAAGAGCCGCCGTTCTC
>JASJBX010000142.1 GCA_030066295.1 Crocosphaera sp. | reverse complement strand
ACCCTCGCGGCCGAAGAAGCATCCCGTCTCAAAAGTGACTTTTTAGCCAGTACCACCCACGAACTGAGAACTCCCCTCAATGGAATTATTGGCTTTCTTAAACTGATTTTAGACGGCATGGCTGACGATGCCCAAGAACAACAAGAATTTCTCGAAGAAGCCCATAAATCAGCCCTACATCTGCTCAATCTCATTAACGATATTCTCGATATTGCCAAGATCGAAGCCGGTAAAATGGACTTGGAATTAGGGTCCGTCGAACTGGCGGAATTATTCCAAGCGGTAGATAACTTTACTTTACCCCAAGCCCAACGGAAAAATCTGGAGTTTCGCAGTAAACTCCCCAGTACCTTAACCCCTATCGTGGTTTATGGTAATGATCAGCGATTATTACAAGTCATGCTCAATTTAGTGAGTAACGCCATTAAATTCACCCACGAGGGGAGTATTGTGGTCACCGCAGAGATGGTTAAAAAGAAAATACAACACCAAGATCAAGAATTTCCTGGGTTAGTGAAAGTAAGTGTCACCGACACCGGTATCGGGGTTTCTCTGGATAAACAAGCCAAACTCTTTGAAAAATTTGTGCAGGTGGATGGTTCTCATACGAAAGCCTATGGAGGCACCGGACTGGGTTTAGCCATTTCCCAAAAGCTAGTGGAGGCCATGGGAGGACAAGTAGAATTTTATAGCATGGGGGAGGGACTCGGTTCTACCGTTACCTTTACCGTTCCCCTCGAACAGATGCCGGTGATCAAAACAGTAAAATCACCTTAGAGGTCGACAAAGTCTATTGCAAAATCGAATGTTAGAATTAAACTATTATTTAGTTTTATATTAAGGTGATTTGTGACTACATCATTACCAGATTTACCAGTAGAAGAAATAGAAGAGGGCGGTTCCTCTGGGGGCCAAGGATTGAATTTTCGTCCTTATTTACGAACCTTTCTGCGAAAAGCTTGGTTAATTGGTGGATTGACCTGTTTGACCACTTTAGGGGGTTGGATATGGAGTAGCCAAGATCCCTATACTTATACAGGAAACTTCTTTTTGTTAGTTGAACCTATCACCGCCAGTGCCAGACTAACCAACCCCAGCACCCTCGCTCGTACTCAGGGAATGCCTCGTGACGATTTATTCGCCCTAGATTATCCTACTAATCTCGTTTTCCTCACCAGTCCGGGAATGACTTTACAAATTGCCCAGGAAGTCCAAGCAAAAGAACGTATACGCAAAGTTCCCGCTATTTGGAGAGATATACGGGAAAATTTAAACGTAACTCGCGCCAAAGTTGGACAAGGAAGAGGATCAGACACAAAAATATTTCAAGTCTCCTACACAGGACAAGATCCCCAAGAAGTACAGACGATCCTAGAAACGGCAGCCGATACTTTTCTTGAATATAGCACCGAAGATCGAGAAACCAATATCAAAGCAGGGGTAAAGTTTATTGATGAACAACTGCCGGAATTGCAACAGAGATTGGAAAAATTGAAAGTGAGACAAAAAGAACTCAGACAAAACTACGAATTAATTGATCCCCTCCCCAAAAATCAAGAAGTTCTCACTCAAATTAGTAGCTTAGAACAACAAAAATTAAACCTTAATACTCAACTCCAAGCGCAGAAAAAATTAGCTACCTCCCTACAACAACAACTTGCACTATCCCCCAATGAAGCGTTTGCTGCCGCTACCCTCAGTCAAGATCCCACTCGGGTTGCTCTTTTGTCTCAACGACAACAATTAGACAGTGAAATTGCTATCGCCTCAGCAACGTTTACGGATAATAGCCCTCAAGTACAGGACCTACAAGATAAACGACAAAATATCGAAACATTACTCAATCAAACCACTCAAGAGATTATTAACAAAAATGGATTATCCATATCCCCTAATTCTAATGCACTAGAATTTCAAGATCCTACCCGTCTCGGACTGATTCAACAGTTATTAGACACCAGCAATCAAATTAAAAGCCTACAAGCTCAACTAGACGCGATCGCACCAACGCAACGACAACTCGAAACACAAGTTAAACGCTATCCTAATCTTATCAATGAATACAGCGATCTCCAACGTCAAATTCAACTCACCGAAGAAATCCTCAATAAACTGCTGCTACAACGAGAAACCCTCAAAGTTGAGGCTGCCCAAGAGTTACCCTGGCAATTAATCTCGAAACCCCAAATTCCTTTGGATGCAGACGGGAGTCCTATCGGTGCGCCCCCCGGTCGCAAAAAGAAACTCCTCGCAGGGGCAATGGCAGGGATTTTATTGGGAGGGGCGATGGCCTTTCTCTGGGAAAAACGTCAAAATATTTTCTACACTGCTGAGGATATCTCTCAACTTCTGGGTATCCCCCTCTTAGGCAATATTCCGAAAGATGACCGCGAAGCTTTATCTGAAACCGCTTCCCCTGCTAATTTATCGGCAACAGAAACGGAGATGGTGGAAACGGTTTCAGACGATAATCATCACCCACCCATAGAGGAAGAAGCCTTATTTTTATCTAGCAATGAATCCAGCTTTCTCGAAGCATTTGACGATTTATACCTACAACTCTATTTACAAGAACAAAGAACCAAACTCCGTTCCCTGATGGTATCTTCCGTGGAATCTCAAGATGGCTGTTCCACTGTAGCCGTTAATTTAGCCATTAATGCGGCACAAAAGGGACAACAGGTATTGCTGGTGGATACTAACTTTTTTAACCCTCAACTTCACAATTTATTAAACGTTTCTGATCACAGAGGACTGATTGATGTTCTGCGAGGACAAGTGTCACCTCAGGCCATAATTGAAACAACCCCAGAGATCGAGAATTTATCAGTGTTACCTATGGGAGAAAACCTGACCCCCTCGATTAAACACCTGTGGTCTCCTAAATTTAATAGTCTTATGGAAGAATTAGCAAACATCTACGATTTAGTGATTTATGATGCCCCTCCCTTCTTCCTCAGTTCCGATCTCAAATTTATCGCCAAACAAACCGATGGCATGGTTTTAGTGGCTACCACTAAGAAAACACCTCAATCTCTGTTTAAAAAAGCAGTCAAGGAAATCCAATCACTCAATTTACCTTTATTGGGTGCTGTTGCTAATCATCGAGTTTAAACTAGAGAATTAGAGTTATCCAGAATTATGTAAATATGAATAATCCTATTGTTGTCATTGACTCCCTGAAAAAAAGTTATGGGTCAGTAGAAGCCCTAAAAAATATCACGTTTACCATCGAAACAGGAGAAATCTTTGGGCTGTTAGGACCAAATGGGTCAGGAAAAACCACCACCATTCGCTGTTTATGTACCCTGGCCAAGCCCGATGGGGGCAGAATTGAAGTCAAAGGGGTTTCAGCCCTGGATCACCCCAAAACCGTCAGGAAACGCTTAGGCTATGTGGCCCAGGAAGTGGCTTTGGATAAAATGTTGACCGGGCGGGAATTATTGGAATTACAAGCAGCCCTGTATCATTTACCGAAACAAGCAGCAAAAGGAAGAATTGGACAATTATTAAGCTTATTAGATCTAGAAGAATATAGCGATCGCAAAACGGGAACCTACTCCGGCGGCATTCGCAAACGTTTAGACCTAGCAGCAGGACTGCTTCATCAGCCAGATGTGTTAGTCTTAGATGAGCCAACCGTAGGTTTAGATATTGAAAGTCGTTTCATTGTTTGGGACTTCCTCAAACAACTCAAAGCAGCCGGCACAACGGTACTCATTACCAGTCATTACCTCGAAGAAATCGACGCATTAGCTGATCGTGTGGCTATTATCGATCAAGGAAAAGTGATCGCCCAAGGAACCCCCTCCCAACTCAAAGATCGTTTAGGAGGCGATCGCGTTACTCTAAGAATCGAAGAGTTTTCCCCAGTCACACAGGCACAAACAGCCAAAGAAGTCTTAGAAACGTTGCCTTTTGTCGAAGAAATTATTATTAACCCCTCTCAAGGAAACTCTCTCAATTTAATTGTTACCAGTGGGAGTAATTCCTTGAGCAAAATTGAGCAAACATTAGAACAAGCTAATTTACCTATCTTCAGCTTAGCCCAATCTCGCCCCAGTCTCGATGATGTCTATTTAGCAGCAACTGGACAAACCATCATGGATGCAGAGTTGGCTGCTGCCGGTAGTCGGGACATCAAAAAAGAGAAAAAACAACAGATGAGTTAGAAGTCCTATCAAAAAAGCGATTAAAATCAAAATAACCTCGAAGAATCAAGAGATCAATAATATGAGTCAAACCATTACACCATCCCCAAGCAAGAACAGTTTAGCCCCTAATCTGGTCGGCGATATCCAACCAGAGGGGAACTGGTTATCAGACTTTTCTCAAGAAACCTTGGCCATGACCAAGCGTCTGTTTATTCAACTACAACGCCGTCCCTCAACCCTGATGGCGGGAATTATTCAGCCGTTTATGTGGTTAATTTTGTTCGGGGCCCTATTTTATAACGCCCCCCAAGGGTTATTTGGTGAGGATCTCAACTATGCGAAGTTTCTCTCCCCCGGTATTATTGTTTTTACCGCTTTCTCTGGGGCATTAAATGCAGGACTACCGGTGATGTTTGACCGAGAATTTGGCTTTTTGAACCGTTTATTGGTTGCGCCGTTGGCCTCTCGGTATTCTATTGTGGCTGCCTCTACTTTATACATTATCACCCTGAGTTTCATCCAAACCGCCGTTATTGTGGCTGCCAGTGCCATGTTAGGGGCGGGTTTACCGAGTTTAGCGGGGTTAGGGGCGATCGCGTTAATTGTCTTTTTGATCGTTGCTGGGGTGACAGGACTCAGTTTGGGGTTAGCGTTTGCTTTACCGGGTCATATTGAACTGATTGCGGTCATTTTTGTGACCAATTTACCCTTACTCTTTGCCAGTACCGCCCTTGCGCCTTTATCCTTTATGGCAGGATGGTTAAAAATCGTTGCTAGTTTAAACCCTTTAACCTATGCCATTGAACCCATCCGCTATATTTATCTCAATGGACAATGGTCTTTCGGCAGTGTTGTCCTAGAAACCCCTTGGAGTGAGATTAATTTTTTTGGAGTTTTATTATTATTGCTCGGGTTTGATGCTTTAATCTTGTTTACCATTCAACCTTTATTACGCCGTCGTTTTGCTTAATTTCAAGGCGATCACTTTTTCTTTTCGGGTGCATTATCTTTGATTAATGCACTCATTTTCTATTAGTTTTTATCAAAAAGATATGTATAGAAGAGAGATAGAACGTTATAGTGTCTTTGGTGAGTGTTTAGACAATTTAAACCTAGCATTATAAAAATTAATGAATAATGGATAGTCAGGATGTTAAAATGTCGAGCAAAGAGACAAAAAACCCTTCTCATTTCTGAGAAGGGTTAAAAATTGTTTTGTGAACTATAAATTTCTTGATTGATTATTTCTGAAACTTACACCGATTCTGTCCGTAAATCTTCAATTAATTGGGCTAGTTGATTACTATCAGCTTGATAAACTTCTCCACAAAATTCACAAGTGGCTTCAGCCCCATCGTCCTTTTCAATCATATCTTGTAATTCTGCCTCTCCTAACAGTTTTAAAGCCCCGAGAACCCGACTAAACGAACATCGACAGTCAAACCGTAACATCTGAACTTCGGGAAAAATAACTAAGCCCAAATCTCCCAACAATTCCTCCAAAATATCTGGCAATGTCTTCCCTGCCCGTAACAAAGGGGTAAACCCTGAAAGTTTTCCAATGCGAGATTCTAGGGTAGCCACTAACTTCTCATCCCTGGCCGCCTTAGGCATCACTTGCAACAGTAAACCCCCCGCCGCAGTTACGCCTTGCGCCCCGACAAACACCCCTAATAACAACGCGGAAGGGGTTTGTTCAGACGTGACTAAATAATGGGTAACATCATCCCCTATTTCTCCCGAGATTAACTCTACCGTACTGGAGTAGGGATAACCATAACCCAAATCTCGCACCACATAAAGAAACCCCTCTCGGCCAACAGCCCCCCCTACATCGAGTTTACCGAAAGGGTTGGGGGGGAGTTCAATACTAGGGTTGGCAACATAACCCCTTACAGTTCCGTCTAACCCTGCATCCACTAATAAGCCTCCTAAGGGGCCATTACCTTTGACACGAAGATTAACACGGGAACCTTCTTTTTTCATGCTAGAAGCCAGTAATAAACCGGCTGACATGGTTCTTCCCAAGGCCGCAGTGGCGACGTAAGACAGTTGATGTCGTTGTCTGGCTTCTTCGGTGAGTCGGGTAGAAATAAGACTAACCGCCCGAATACCGCCGTCTGCTGCTGTTGCACGTATAAGTTGATCCGCCATGAAAATCCTTACATTTCTTGATATATTTTTTCTTATCTTAATCAAACTGTACAATATCAAACAAACAATTCTGGTGTATTAACGTGGCCAAAGTTACTTTAAAGGGTATCAACAACAGTTTTCCCCAACGCGGGGGAAAGTCAAAAGGGGATGGGGTCAAGGTTTTACAACAGATTGACCGAGACATTGAAGACGGGGAATTTAAAGAACATAATAAAAAATCAGCTATTTTGGGCATTCGTCCTGAACATATCACCCTAGAAAATTCTAGTACAGAAAATTTACCGAAAATAACACTACCAGATTATGATTGTCTCTCAATCAAGAAAAAATACATCTGTTTGACAGTGAAAGTGAACAATCTTTATTGCAATAAATTTAATTAAAAATTATGCTTAAATTCAAACAGTTAAAACAACTCAGTGGTAATCTTTTATTAGGAGTAGGAGGAGCAATTTTTGCCTTAATGATAGGAGAAATTGCCCTGAGAATTATGGGTATTGGTTATCCTAGTTTTTATCAAGCTGATCCCCATCGTGGCCACGCTTTAATCCCAGGAGTATCGGGATGGTGGAAACATGAAGGAAAGGGTTGGGTATCGGTTAATAAAGATGGATTAAGAGATAAAGAATATAGTAAAGAGAAGTCAGAAAATACCTTTAGAATTGCTGTTATTGGTGACTCTTTTGCTGAGGCCATCCAAGTTAATGCAGAAGATACTTTTTGGTCATTAATAGAACGTCAATTATCCCAATGTCAAAAGTTTGAAAATGAAAATATAGAGGTGATTAACTTTGGGGTAGGTGACTATGGGACAGCACAAGAATATATGACCTTAAAACATCATGTTACTCAATATTCTCCTGACTTAGTTGTCTTGGCAGTATTTACAGGAAATGATATCATTAACAATTCAAAAACTTTAAGTCCTGATGAGAGATTTAGTCCTTTTTTAGTCAAGAAAGAGGGTAAATATGTATTTGATTTGTCTTTTAAAGAAACAGAAACCTATCGATTGCGTGATAGTTTTACCCGAAAACTTGTCTTTTCAACTATTAACAAATCTCGTGTTTTACAATTACTAAATGAAATAAGAGTATCCATCAAAAAACGCCGTCAATTATTAGGCACTGAAACAAAAACTAACAGCGAAGATATGCTTCAGTATCTTGATTTCACCCCTGAACTTTACAAAAATACCGATCCTAGCTGGCAAGAAGCATGGAACATAACTGAAGAACTAATTAAATTAATTCAACAAGAAACAAAGTCAATGAACTCCGATTTATTAGTGGTAACATTGAGTAATCCAGCCCAAGTCTATCCTGATGCTAGTTATCGAGAACAATATTTTGGCCAATCCGATATTAAAAATGCCTTTTATCCAGAGCAACGTATTAGCAACTTAGGAAAACAACAAAAATTTCCAGTGCTAACCTTAGCCCCTTCCTTTCAAGCTTATGCCGATAAGAATAACACCTTTCTGCACGGGTTTGATAACACCATCATGGGGAGTGGTCACTGGAACGAGTCCGGCCATCAATTAGCAGGAGAAATGATGACTAAAAAAATTTGTACAATTAAAGACTAAAGATTTATTTACCGCTATAATCGAAATATGACCTGACTTTCCTCAAGAATACTTTGATCCCTAAGCTGTCACCGACGACAAGTCTGGTTGATTTTCGTGATCCCCGTACCGAAAATTCCTTTGTCAGAAGCAGCCAAATGGATATAACATAGTTCAAAGTATTTTACAAAAAGAAGATAAACACAACTAAATTGATGATGTTGTCTGTTAACAATCAAAATTTTTCCCATGTTGTTCTAGAATCCCCTAACCCCGTCCTTGTCAACTTCTGGGCCCCGTGGTGTGGATTATGTTTGTTGATTAATCCCTTTCTCAGCAAAATTCAACGGGAGTGGGATGGTCCTTTGGATGTAGTGAGTATTAATGCTGATAGTAATTTTCAATTAGCTAATACTTACCGCCTGAAAAATTTACCCACCTTCATTCTGTTTTATGAAGGGAAAATTATTCATCGTTTTGAAGGAATTAAAGGAAGAGATGAACTTATACAACAGTTACAGCGTGTTCAAGTGAATGGTTTGTCAAAATCAGCATAAGATACACAGAAAAAGCAGCCCAAGAATGACTTGGACTGCTGTCAAGAGTAGCCGATGCAGCGTAACATTTAAAATGAACGGCTAACCCTTTTTACGGAGACACTTTAAAAGTTTGGCTAGTTAATAAGACATTAAATCTGTTGGCTATTGTAACCTAAGTGACCCGTTATGTGGGGTTTTGTTCCCGAACTAATCACAAACATAATCGGAACGAACCCATCCTTCTCGACCATTGATATAAATGCGTTGCCATCGATAACCACCCCCATCATGGCCAATGGTGCTGTTATAAATGGTTACCGTTTGTCCATTAGAAAGCTGTGTCCAAAAACGATAATTGGTTCCTGGTCCAGTTCTGACATTTAAACGGCCACGACGGTCATTGGTACAAATTTGTCCGTAATGAGCTTGTCCCCCACAGTTATCATAAGGACCGCATCCGGGTCCTTGTTCTTGTCGTTGCGCTTGCAGGGGTAAGGCCGCTGCACCCAGTAAAATGATACTCGCCATCAAGGTTTTGAACATAGTAATATCCTCTCGCGTGTGAGAAATAAGAGTTAGAGTAACTGGACTTCCAAGTATTGCGGTCGATACCTATCCTGCATTATTCATGAGAGAACTGAGAACAAGCCTGAAAGCCTTATGCAATCAGAAATATGGAGATTTGACCCCCATAACAGTCTGTCCTTTTTATCTATTACTAACTATTGATTATTTAATTATCAAAAATAAGAGGCAAAAATAGTTTACAAAAAGTTGTTCATAGGCTCTAATAAAGAAAGAAATAAAGGTTAGATAAATCCATCAATAATCAATGAAAAAGTCCTCAGAAAAACTGCCCTTTAATTTTAAGGGAAAGAAACCATTGGAGGTCAAGTTTTCGGGACTAGACTTAAGTTCAGATGCCGGATTATTATTGGTTAAGCAAGCAGAAGAAAATCTGAAAGTTGCTGAAGGAATTTCAACTTGCTTAGAAGATGATAGAGAACAACATAAAGTCAAACATTCACTGTTTCAGTTAGTAAGTCAAAGAATCTATCAAATAGCAGCAGGATATGAAGATACCAATGATAGTAATTACTTACGTCATGACCCAATTTTCAAAATTATTTGTGATAAAATTCCCAAAATGGGAGCAGAATTATTAGCCAGTCAACCGACAATTAGTCGCCTAGAAAATGGGATAACTAAACAAGAAATTAAAAGAATACGTCGTTTTTTTGTCGATAAATTTCTTCAAAATCATCCCTCAGCCCCAGAACAAATAGTATTAGATATAGATGGATTTGATGCTTACACTCATGGACATCAACAGTTAAGCTTATTTCATGGTTATTATGGACATCAAATTTATTTTCCTGTATTAGTTAATGAAGCGAGCAGTGGTTATCCTTTAATTTTACACTTAAGACCAGGAAATTCTCACGCGGGGAAAGGAGTTTTAGGATTACTAAGATGGTTATTTTGGCGTTTAAGAAAAGCTTGGCCTGATGTCAAAATAATCTTACGAGGCGATGGGGGTTTTTCTTTACCTGAAATCATTAATCTGTGCGAAAAAAAAGATATCAAATATGTTTTTGGGTTTAGTAGTAACGCTGTTTTAAAACGGAAAATTAATTACCTTCTTGACCTAGCTCGATTACAGTATTTTCGCACACAAAAAAAAGCTCGTTTGTTTGATGATGTGTATTATGCTGCCAAAAGTTGGGAAAAACCTCGTCGACTTGTTATGAAAGCAGAATGGCTAGAAAAAGGAGCAAATCCTCGATTTTTAGTAACTAATTTGGAGGCAAATGCACAAGAACTTTATGATGATTTTTATGTGGAAAGAGGGGCTACTTCTGAACATCGAATCAAGGAATTGAAACTGGGAATTAAGGCAGATCGTCTCAGTTGTCATAAATTTATTGTCAATCAATTCCGCTTATTTCTTTCCCAAGCCGCTTATATTTTAATGCTTGAACTTCGGGCTTCTGCAAAGGGAACTACCTTAGCGATCGCTCAAGTTTCTCGTTTGAGAGAAACCATCATAAAAATGGCTGCCAAAGTTAGTGTTTCTGTGAGAAGAACTCTAGTAGAATTAACTGCTCATTGTCCTTTTCGTGAGGAAATACTCTTGATGGCACAACGATTATCTTCTGGGCAACAATTGATTTTTTCCTAACATCTATTTCTCATAGGATTAGTGTATATATTTGACATTAATTTAGCCTTTTTTCCGTTTTTTGGCTAGTTTTTTATAATGGAATTAGCAAGATTCACTACTTTTTAAAAATCCATTTAATAAAAAATTGCTTTTGATGCCAATTTCTTATTTTTTTTGTTTTGTTTTTTCTTCATGAATAATGCAGGTTAAATCTTCACAGAATAATAAGTCGTTAGACTTTACTAAACGGAGTGCCACTCTCTTGACAAACTCTTCTCGCTTTCTGCTTACTTTTAAATTAGCACACGCATATCGCTGTCTAGCTTTGTGATAGTTATTG
>JASJBX010000141.1 GCA_030066295.1 Crocosphaera sp. | reverse complement strand
CCCTTTGCCATTGCCATAATCATTAAGTTTTTGATACTAAGAAGGGATGAAACCTAGCGGTTAACGATACACTAGATCAGGCAATCCATTAAATCCTGATGTTCTAGCCACCTGTTGAGAAATTCAGTTTACCTCTAGGTTACTGGGGATAATCTTAGCAGATGCTTCCGGGGTGTTAAGGTAGAGTTGAACTGCCAAAAAGGTAGGTATAATCCCATGAGTCCCAAGAAATTAACCAGCGACGACAAACAAGAAATTCTTAATCTTTATCGTCAAACTCCAGAAACGACCTCTACCTTAGCTGACCGCTACGGAGTCAGTAGTTCCACCATTAGTCGTTTTTTGAAGAATACCCTATCTGATCTAGAGTATGAAGATTTAATTCAACAAAAACGTCTAGCGAGAACCAGTAAAAGCCAATCGGACACAGAAAACCCGACCCAAACCACTGCTGAAAACCCAACACCGGTTATTCAAGAGACTGACGCTATTCCTCAACCCACCCCAACTACAACAGCATCCGTTCAACCTTCTGTTGAGATACCCACTCCAGAACCTACTACTAAACCCAAACCCATAACGGTTAAAAAAGAAGCCCCCATCTTGGTTTCTTCAGAAGAGGATGATGATCAAGAAACAGAGGAATTAGAAGAAGAAGTGAATGTGGTGGCCGTAGGAGAAATGCTAGGAGAAGACCTAGAAGATAGTGACGAGGACTGGGATGATGAAGACGATGAAGAGGATGAGGATGGGGATGAAGACTACAACGACGCTTTGTCTACACCCGACGATATTCAAGTTTTACCCCTATCAGCAGCCACTTTCCCGAAAACTTGTTATCTTGTTATCGATCGCTCCGCTGAATTAATTGCTAAACCGTTAAAAGAATTTGCCCATCTGGGTCAAATTCCTGTAGATGAAATACAACAAAGAACTCTACCCATTTTTGATAATCATCGGGTTGCCCGTCGTTTTTCTAATCGTTCTCAACGAGTTATTAAGGTTCCTGATGGCCGTCTTCTTTACAAAACTTGTGGCTATCTACAAGCTAAAGGTATTACCCGAATTCTCATGGATGGTCAAATTTATTCTTTAGTCCCTGGTTCAGAATGACATCATGACAAGATGCTAGGAAAATTTCCAGAAAAAACAGTGAAAAAAGGAGCCAGGGTTAGTAAAATTTCAGTAACAAAATAAACATTCTTTACAACCTAGATAATTATACGGAGAATTTAGATAGAATACTTTACAAAATAATATGAGTAAAATTAAACAATAAATAAGTTTTTTTAAAAATTGGAGTTAATAACCCCAATAGGGTTTTATTGGGAGTAGAATGAGACATACGAACACTTTCCTCCTGTTACCTCAGGATGATAAAGGGCAGTAGATTGGTTGCTCTCCTATTGAGATAAAATCCTGTTTATATTGATGAGAAAACAATCCCATTTACTGCGATTACTCAATTTACCATCTTTGAGTGTGTCTCATCCTACTATGAATATTAGTCACCTACTACGACAATATGAACAAGGCCATCGCCAATTCCCAGAACTCGATTTAAGAGGAGTCGACTTATCGAGGGTAATGTTAATCTGCGTAGATTTAACGAAATCAAACTTAATGGGAATTAACCTCAGTCGCGGGTTTTTAACTAAATCTAATTTAAGCCAAGCCAGTTTGAATTGGGCGGATTTAACTTATGCTAAAATGAGTCAGTCCCAACTCATTGAAACAGACTTGACCAAAGCGGATTTAACCGGGGCCTTCATGGTTCAATCCATTTTAATCAAGGCCAAATTGAGTGGGGCGAATTTATCTCATAGCAATTTACGGGCTGCTGATTTGTCCTACGCTAATTGTTGTGGGGCTAATCTTCAAAAAATTAATTTTAGAGAAGCTAATTTAACGGGTGTCAATTTTAATTGGGCTAATCTATCTGAAGCCCGTTTAAGTTGTGCCAATTTGAAACAAGCGTCCTTTTTTGGAACGAATTTAAGTCAGACATTTATTAAAGACGTTGATTTAAGTTACGCTGATTTAGAAGGAGTCAATTTGGAGAGATCTCGACTCGGTTATAGTAGTCTTGAAGGGGCTAAATTACAAGGGGCTAATCTTCAAGGGGCTAGGTTACGTTACACTAATTTACGAGGGGCCAATCTTCAAGGGGCTAATTTAAGAGATGCAGATTTAGAAGGGGCTGATTTAACCAATGCAATTATTGAAGATGCTGATTTTACTGATGCTAAATTTACCGAAACGCAAGTTATCGGAACTCACTTAGAACGCCAAGCTGTTAAGCCTAATTTACCAAAATTGCACCTACAAGAAACCCCCCATTATCTAGGTTCTTTTGAACTTTTACAAACCGGTTTCGCCGTTTAAGATGATTAATTGTACTGAATCAAGGGTTAACAAGTGTTTATCGGGAAAAACCCCCATCATGAAAGTTGACCCTTTATTAGATCGTAACGAGGTTAACTTAAATGGCATTGAATGGCAAGCGCAATATTTTTCCAGTTGCTTATTAATGCCTCACTTTAAACTAAAAAAAATTTGCCACAACCGAAATTTAAAACAATGGAAAGAACTATACAACATTGCTGAGGAATTAGGGGTGACAGTTTCTAATTTAGTTCATCGTTTAAAAGATTTAGGATGGATTGATTTAAAGGAACATTCTCGACAAATTGAACTCAAAAAAAGAGTCGCTTAAAATCTTTAGTTAATTAACGCTAATTCTCCTTTATTAATTCTCCAACACCGGTCAGAAATTGACAGTAATTCATCCGGGTCATGGGAAACAATCAATAATGTCCAATGTTGTTTTAATTTAGACAAAAGCTTAGCCAATTGTTGTCGCATTGACCAATCTAAACCAGCGGTCGGTTCGTCTAATAATAATAAATTAGGTTGACGAATTAATTGAACAGCTAAAGCTAAACGTCGTTGTTGTCCTCCACTTAAGCGATGGGGAGAAGTATTAAACGGAATATCTTCTAAGCCAACTTCTGCTAAAGCATTAGAAATGTTTTCTGTGGTAATTTCCGGATGACCTAAGCGTAATTCTTCCAAAATATTACTGCCACAAAAATGCCGTTCAGGAAACTGAAAAACCAGGCCACAGAGTTGTTGTAACTCTAAAAAAGTTAATTCTTGGTCACGCCAAAAAATACGTCCTTTGGTGGGTTGGGCTAACCCGGCTAAAATTTCTAATAAGGTTGTTTTTCCTGAACCACTCGGTCCGACGACCAGTCCTAATTCTTGGGAACCTAGTTCTAAATTGGTCGCCTTCAAAATAGGGTCAACGGTTGCAGGAGGATGATACATAATATCTTTGATATATAGCATTCCTTAATTGTTTATTACGAATTGTTTATTACGATGAGTTCGGGGTTAGGGGTTCAGAGTGAGCAGCAAAACGTGATAAAACGGATTGAATCGTAATATTTCGTTTGTCTATTAATTACCAGTGTGGTAATTTACTTTTCGGCTTGAGTGAGTTCAAGTAAAAACGAATGATGGCCACTCTCCTTGAAATCTATCTAAGCCACTAGGGGTTCACTCTCAACCCATTGCCTTCAAGTTGATTCCCCTCAGATGCCTGGGGTTAAACGAACCCTGATTAATGGCATCATCGAGTGTCAAATCCCTTTGCAACAAAAAGGATACTGTCCGCTTAATCAAAACTTTCCTAACATCAGTCGACTTCATAAATTGGCTAATATTAGGGTCATCGAGTCTCGTTTCAATGTTGCGTGCAGCATTACCATCAGCCGACAATACCTCCCCATCAAAGGTGAAGAATTGATCCCCACAACGAGTTCCTAAAAGGACTCCAAAACGGGAATCAACCTGCGAGGTATAGGCTGCATTTACTACCGTCACTGATGACGAACGACGGTAGGAAATCTCGTCGAGTGCTTTCTGTAGGGTTCCTTTGCACCATTCGGCCAAATTACGATTAATTCGCCGAGAAATCTGTTTGTTTTTAACAACAAAACTTAAGTCTTCCGTAATAGCATACTGATACTTATCAAAGAACTGATTAACCCCAGTTCTGACCATTGTTGTTAAAGTTTGTTTTTTCTTATTCTCTAAGGTTTGATGATGTTTTTTAGTCAAGTTGCATTGAAAAATGTGTCGCTTATTTTTCTTCATTGCTATTTGATATAACTTATTTCTTCCTTTCCCCCTGGTATGTCTTTTCTTGACGGATTGGGACATTACCTTACCAATTCCTTGACCATAAATTTCATTATGAGAATCGGTAAAAGCTTCTGTATATCCTTTATCTAAACCACATTGACCAATTCCTACAGAAGTAATTCTTTTAAGAATTTTAGGGAAATGTAATCTAATTTCATCAGTGACATCATCAAATATGAGCTGAAAAATTCCCTTTGGAGTTATTCTCCCTACTTTAAAAAAGAGCGTCAACTTTTCATATTTCCGATGGCCAATTAAATCCCCTCCAATGGTCACACTTACTACATTTCGACTAATTCTTTTAACTCCTGCCCCATTACTAATTCCTACACAGATTTGATTATTAATGTAACTATGACCTCGATGATAAGCTTGTCTCATCCAACGATGAAGTAAAGGATATTTCATCCATTCTAAAGTTTTGAGATTTTTAATCAATTCATCTCGGAAAGAAGTCGATTTTATCTCTTTTCCTTGACTATCTTTTTCAGGTTTAAAATGACGATAAATTTTTCTCTTTACAATAGTTTTCGCTGCTTCAATACAAGCATGAATATCATTAATCACTCTCTCAAATGTTTTCTGCCATTGCTTTTGAGGGAGTTTATACTTTGATGGTGGATTGGTTTTTTGAAATTCTTTGTAAAGCTTTTGATGAGAAATTCCCCAACATTTTAGACTACCGTATTTGTTCCAAATATCTGAACGTAAATGTCCAGCACGAATAGCCATCTTTCTTGCCTTTTCTACATCACCACCCAGACAGTAACCTATTTTGGTCACAGCATATTCCGATGCTTGATTGATGACTTTTCTTTTCATGACACTGTGGGACTTTCTTTGTCCATTTTACTCAAGTTTTCTGATGATAGCCAAATTTTTCTGGTACTTGCTTAGGGGTTGGATACACAGTGTCCGTTTCGTTACTATTTACCCCTATATACTACGCTATATTGTTACTTAATGGTTAGACTTGTTAACCCATCACCCTATCTAATTGTTATCTTATCTTGTCCTTAGTTCGATAGTCTCTTGTTTGATCACTACGTCATAATGACCATAAAAGGTTTGTCCTAAGAGTCCGACGGGTAAAGCGGGATTAATGGCCACTTGTAGATTGGAAGATGTCAGTTCCCCTGCTTTGACCGAAGATACAGTACTCAAACCAATAGGAACCACACCACCGGCGGTTTGGGAAAAGGCCCCTGCTTGGGCTTCTAATCCCATAGACTCAGCCATATCTGTACTAATGGTAATACCACTAGCCCCAGTATCAAACAACATTTCAAAGGTATGTCGTCCATTAAACGTGACATCTACCACAGGAATACCAGAATCTCTCCGTTTGATGGGAACGGTGAATACGCCGGTTTTCGGCGAAGCAGAGGGTTGAGAAGAACCCGACCCACCGCAGAGATGGCCAAGATCAATATTTTGACCGTTGGCCCCTTGTAAAAAACAAGATTGTTGGGCTTGAGTTGCAACAACAGAGGAACCTAAAATGATTCCTGTCACGACAACACTGGTACTTAGAATATGTTTAAGAGCCATAATAATCAATAAATAATAGAGGGACTTACGATTTAATATACCCAAAATGATCACAAGAAGTCACAGAGGGTATTATCTATTGATTTGATATTAATTAATTCTTAAATCTTAATTATTCATAGCAACAACAGCAACCAGGCTGCTAGTCCCTTAGAGTTTTCCACGCCTTCCTTGAGATTCCCTAGAGTTGCACTGAATGATAACCTTCAGTTGCCTTGCTCCCTTGGTTCCACTTGAGGAAATATAAGCCTCTAGCTTGGTTGCTGTTATTGAGAGTTAACGAGACAGACATGAACTGATACAGGGTGTTCTCCTTTGAACTTAATTTGGTTTACCTTGCTAGTTGATCTGCCAGGGAAGCTTTGTGTATTAGCTTCATCTTCAATTTAACATCTTACTTTTATATCTCCTAGATTTTGCAATTAAACTTTACATTATGGGGATCAAGGAAATCCTGTTGATTTTTTAGTGATAATCAATAGTTCATGAGTCATTGTTTACAGTTTTGGTAAAAATCACTATAATTGACTCAAGGTATTAAAATCACCACCAATGTTAACTTTCAATCCCAATTTAACGCCATCACCCCAAGATAATAGTTTATTGACAGACCTGTATCAGTTAACCATGGCTGCTTGTTATGCAGGGGAAGGTATTGCCGAAAAAAGAGCTAGTTTTGAGCTATTTGTGCGAAGTTTACCCAGTAACTTTGGTTATTTGATTGCCATGGGACTTGCCCAGGGATTACAGTATTTAGAAAATTTATCCTTTACGTCGGAACAGATCGATTATTTAAGAAATACAGGCATTTTTGACCATGTAACTCCTTATTTTTGGTCATTATTAGAAAATAAAGGCTTTAGCGGGGATGTCTGGGCTGTTCCTGAAGGGACAGCTATTTTTGCCAATGAACCCTTATTGCGAGTTGAAGCCCCGTTATGGCAAGCCCAAATTGTAGAAACCTACCTATTGAACACCATCAACTATCAAACCTTAATCGCCACCAGAGCAGCCAGAATGCGCGATATGGCAGGAGAAAAAACAATTTTGTTAGAATTTGGCACAAGGCGTGCTTTTAGCCCTCAAGGGGCAATTTGGGGGGCTAGGGCAGCCTTAGCAGCAGGGTTTGATGCCACCTCTAATGTGTTAGCAGCCAAGCAGTTGAACCAGCAACCCAGTGGAACGATGGCCCATGCTTTGGTTATGGCCATTAAAGCCTTGTCAGGTAGCGAAGATGAGGCGTTTATGGCCTTTAATCGCTATTTTCCAGGGGCAACCCTATTAATCGATACCTATGATACCGTAGCCGCCGCGCAACGGTTAGTGGATAGGAAAGCCGACGTTAAGGGGGTTCGTTTAGACTCTGGGAACTTAGGGAAGTTGTCCCAAAAAGTGCGATCGCTACTACCAACGGTCAATATTTTTGCCAGTGGAGACATTGATGAATGGGAGTTGAAGCGGTTACGAGAAGAAGAGGCTAGTATTGATGGTTATGGTGTAGGAACTCGTTTAGTGACAGGGGAACCGGTGAATGGGGTTTATAAATTAGTAGAAATTGATAACATTCCCACTATGAAACAATCTAGCCATAAAATGACTTATCCGGGGAGAAAACAGATATTTCGTTGTTATGATAACGGAATCATAAAAAGCGATCGCTTAGCCTTAACAGATGAAGGGATCGAGTCAGGAGAAACGCCGTTATCAGAGTTAGTCATGAAAGAAGGCAAAACTATCAAAGAAAATGAATCTCTGTATACTATTCGTCAACGGGTTCAAACCTCGCTTAAAAGTTTACCTCAATCAACTCATAATATAACAGAACCAACATCGATTAAGGTGAATATTTCTCAACCCCTAGAAACACTACGTCAATCTTTAATTATTTAACTTGGGAATTAACGATTATGACAAAAATTGCTTTATTTGGAACCAGTGCTGATCCCCCAACGGCAGGACATCAATCTATTATCCGTTGGTTATCGGATCATTTTGATTATGTTGGTATTTGGGCATCCGATAACCCTTATAAAGAACATCAAACTTCTTTGGAGCATCGTATGGCCATGTTAAAGCTATTAATTGATAATATTGATCCCCCACGTCATAACATTTTTTTGTCCAAAAGTTTGAGTCATCGTCGCAGTTTAATAAGTGTGAGGAAAGCTAAGGATAGATGGGGAAACAAGTCTACCTATTTTTTAGTTATTGGCTCTGATTTAATTAAACAAATTCGTCAATGGTATCGCATCGATGAATTGTTAGCTGAAGTTTCAATTTTAATTATCCCTCGTCCTGGTTATGCTATTAACGAATCTGACTTAAAAGCATTAAAAGAAATAGGCGGAAAGTGTGAAATTGCTGAGTTGAATGCCCCAGCTGTTTCTTCTACTGCTTACCGAAAACATGGGAACGAAAATGTTTTAATTAAACCCATTCAAGATTACATTCACCAAGAAAAATTATACGCATGACTTCAAATAGTAATCAGTTAATTTTAGAAGATTTTAAGGTTGGTGTTGATAACGTTATCTTTTCTATTGATTCTCAAAAAAATCGACTCTTAGTTTTATTGATTAAACGAACCGAAGAGCCTTATATTAATCAATGGAGTTTACCGGGGACATTGGTCAGACAAGGAGAATCTTTAGAAGCAGCAGCTTATCGCATTCTATCAGAGAAAATAGAGGTGAATAATTTATATTTAGAACAACTCTATACGTTCGGCGGTCCTAACCGAGATCCCAGAGAGTCACCTGATAGTTACGGGATTCGTTATCTATCGGTAAGTTATTTTGCTTTAGTTCGTTTTGAAGAAGCAAAATTAATTGCTAATCATCATAAAATTACTTGGTATATGATCGATAAAGTACCTCCCTTGTCCTTTGATCACAACGTTATTTTAGATTATGGTTATCAACGATTAAAAAGTAAATTAGAATATAGTCCAGTTGCGTTTGATGTGTTACCTGAGATGTTTACGTTAAATGATTTATATCAGTTTTATACTACTGTTTTAGGCGAAAATTTTGCTGATTATTCTAACTTTAGAACCCGTTTACTTAAGTTGGGTTTTCTGATAGATACTGATAAAAAAATGTCTAGAGGTGCAGGAAGACCAGCCACTTTATATCGCTTTGATTCTGAAGCATTTGCCCCTTTGAAAGATAAGCCTTTTGTTTTTATTTAATACTCAAAAATTATTACTATTATGAAAATTGCGATCGCTCAACTTAATCCGATTATTGGTGATATTGACAAGAACGCCGACCATATATACAAAGCAGCACAAATAGCTGTAGAAAGAAAGGCACAATTATTATTAACCCCTGAACTATCTTTATGTGGTTATCCTCCTAAAGATTTGGTATTAAATAATAGTTTCGTTGATAGTTTATGGACAAAGTTAGAACAATTAGCAAAGAAAATCCCAGAAAAATTATCTGTTTTAGTAGGGATAGTAACTAAAAATACCCATGCTTATATTGAGGGAGAAAAACCCTTATTTAATAGTATTGTTTTAATCGAAAATCAGGGCATAAAACAAATTTTTCATAAACGACTTTTACCCACCTATGACGTTTTTGATGAAGATCGATATTTTGAACCGGGAAAAGAAAGCAACTTTTTTCAATTATCATTTCATGATCCTAATACTAAACCGATTAAAATTGGGGTTACAGTGTGTGAAGATTTATGGAACGATGAAGAATTCTGGGGTAAACGAAACTATGAAAATAACCCCATAAAAGACTTGGTTAAATGTGGAGTTAATTTAGTAGTAAATTTATCCGCTTCTCCTTATAGTATTGGTAAACAAAAAGTAAGAGAATCTATGTTAAAGCATAGTGCAGAACGTTATAAGATTCCGATTATTTATACTAACCAAGTAGGGGGAAATGATGACTTGATTTTTGATGGAAATAGTTTTTCTGTCAGCAGAAAAGGTGAAATTAGCCTACGTGTAAAAGGGTTTCAAACTGCTATAGAAACTATAGACTATGACCCAAATGATCAGGATTTAAAAACAAGTTATATTGCTAATTCTATCGAAACAGAAGAAGAGGAAATCTGGTCAGCATTAGTCTTAGGATTGAAAGATTATGCTCATAAATGTGGCTTCTCTAAAGCGATTTTAGGGTTAAGTGGTGGCATTGATTCATCCTTAGTTGCTGCCATTTCTGCTGAAGCATTGGGTAAGGAAAATGTGTTAGGAATATTAATGCCTTCCCCCTATAGTTCAAGTCATTCTATTAGTGATGCAGAAGCGTTGGTTAACAACTTAGGAATTAATAGTTATACCTTACCGATAAAAGATGTGATGACAGCTTATGATTCACTGTTAGAACCTTTATTTAAAGAGACAGAATTTGGTGTTGCAGAAGAAAATTTACAATCAAGAATTCGTGGTAATTTATTAATGGCTGTGGCTAATAAATTTGGACATTTACTATTATCAACCGGCAATAAATCAGAAATGGCTGTCGGTTACTGTACCTTATACGGCGATATGAACGGGGGTTTAGCCGTTATTTCAGATGTGCCTAAAACCCGTGTTTTTAGCCTGTGTAAGTGGTTAAACCGATATCAAGAGGTGATACCTCATAATGTCATAATTAAGCCCCCTAGTGCTGAATTAAAGCCCGAGCAAGTGGATCAAGATTCGTTGCCATCCTATGACATTTTAGACGCTATTTTAGATAGATTAATCCATCGGCATCAATCTATCAAAGAAATTGAAGCAGCAGGGTTTGATCGTGATATAATATGCAAAGTGGTAAAATTAGTGACCCGTGCCGAATTTAAGCGTAAACAAGCTCCTCCAGGGTTAAAAGTAAGCGATCGTGCATTTGGGACGGGTTGGAGAATGCCGATTGCTAGTCGTTGGAAGTTAGATTAATTAAAATAATTTAGGTAAAAAAGGAGATAAAAAATGGCTAATAATCTTTTTGATTAATTTCATTGAGTTCTTTTTGTATCTCTTGTTTTATTTGTGTTTTGTAAACCACTTTTTCAGATGTAGCAAAAGTCACCACTAGGAATAACATAATTAGTGCGATTGCTATCCCACCAACGAAAACGATCCCCAATTTGCCAATTGTACCAATATTGACAAACCCTCAGCCAACTGTTTAACTGGCTTTTCTGGGGTGTCTCTGGATAA
>JASJBX010000140.1 GCA_030066295.1 Crocosphaera sp. | reverse complement strand
TTAGTTGCCCAACAAAGTCGTCAATCTATTATTAATTTACCATTCCCGTCTCAATGGCGAGAAATATTAATAGAAGTGACACAAAAACTAGCTAGTGATAGGTTGATTTTACGAGCTTCTTTAGGGGGTGATTTTCTTCTTAATCAAGACATTTCTGGACTAATTTCTGCCCAAGTTTCTTGGAATACTGCTGATAATCTAGAAATAGGAATTAAGGAAATATGGTCCCAACTATTAAGCTCAAAAAGTTTATTTTATTGGCAACGTCTAGGAATTAGAATTGATCAATTGAATTTAGGAATTTTGGTGCAACCAATGGTCAATGCCATTGCATCTGGTAGGATAACGAATCAGAGTAAATACTTTGAAATTGAGGGAACCTGGGGCTTAGGTTATAGTCTTCTTCAGGGAGATATTTTACCTGATTACTGGAAAATTAAGCAAGAATCAGGGGAAATTCTCGAACAAAGGTTAGGAAAAAAGGAACGTATTTCTCGTTTAACTAACCAGCCAATATCAAGTCAATCTATGACAGAAAAGTGCTTAGAATCTTACTCTCTTAGCGATGAAAAACAGTTACAATATTGTCTAAATTCTGAAGAAATTGTCAAAGCTTTTGAACTGTACGATGCTGTAGATCACTATGACATTCCTTGGCATTCTTTAGAATGGATATTGTATAATTCGGCTGATAATTTATCCTCTGAATTAGCGATCGCTCAATTAATACCCTTGGCTACTCATCAATTTTTGGAAGATACAAAACCCAACTTTAAAACGGAATCGTTGTCGTCTTATCTTATGGGGGTTGGGGCAGCCCCAGGAAACGCTTTGGGAACTGTTTATATAATAGATAAGGATCATTCTCCCCAGTTATTTGAGGTAACAAATCCAATCCTTGTTACCCAAAAAATTTACCCGTTTCAATTATCTTCTGTTAAAAAAGCATCGGGTTTAATTACCGAAGAAGGGGGAATAACCAGTCATGCAGCTATTTTAGCGAGAGAATTAGGGATTCCTGCTATTGTGGGTGTTTCCGACGCAACAAAATGGCTACAAACGGGAGATTCTATTATTATTGATGGAGAGGATGGAAGCGTTATTTTAAATCCATCCCATCAGCATCAAATATCGTTCAAACCATCAGAAGTTTTGCCGAAAAAGCCACGTTTTTTAGATTATCCCATCGGCACGAAATTAATGGTTAATTTAAGTCAACCTAGTTCTTTAAATAAAGTGAAGGGTTTGCCCTATGATGGATTAGGATTAATTCGTTCAGAATTAATGTTATTAGATTTATGTACTCCCCACCCTTTGAGGGAATGGTTAAGCAATTATCAACCGAATGAAATTATTGAAAAACTGAAGGAAAGAATTACTAAATTTGCGGATTTTTTCCATCCTAGTCCAATTTTTTACCGAACGTTTGATGATAAGTTTTCTCCTGATCAAAATCGCCGAGGAACGGCTGGTTATTGTCTCGATTCGACGTTATTTCGTTTAGAATTAAAAGCTTTATCGGCAGTACAACAGGAAGGATATGAAAATATTAATATTATTTTGCCATTTGTAAGAACGGTAGATGAATTTCGCTTTTGTCTGGATTTAATTGATGAGTTTCAGTTATCTTCTGTCCCGTCATTTCAAATCTGGATTATGGCAGAAGTCCCTTCCATTATTTTTCAACTCAGGGATTATGTGAACGCTGGAGTACAAGGGATGGCAATTGGTACGAATGATTTACTGCCTTTATTGTTAGGAATAGAAAGAAATAAGGTATATTGGCAGGATATTCCTAAGGTTTATGAATCCTCAATTTTAGGGGCTTTAAAACAGTTAATTCAAGAAGCAAATCAACTAAGAATTCCTAGTTCTATTTGTGGGCAAATTGTGATTAATTCTTCGGAAATGATTGAACAGTTAATTAGTTGGGGGATTACGACTATTTCTGTCGAACCGGAAGCAATTGAGAACACTTATGAGGCGATCGCTAGAACTGAGAAAAGATTACTGTTAGCATTAGCAAGAGAGAAAATGGTTCTTGAAAGCGGAGAATTTCGTTCACTACTCTAATTCATTAATTTATTGCTTGAAAATAGGGTTATACGGTTTGTAATTCATTGGAGAGATACCCTATAATGATTTGTTGATTGGTATCAGGATCTAAGAATAAAATGACTCCTTTTTGTTCATTATCTTCCGTTTGAATCACTCCGTAACCAATGCGATCGTCTTTAATACCCTCCAGCAACTTGACAAATAATCCTTCTTGAAAAGATAGCCTATCATGATTTTTAGGTTCGATGACTTCTTCTTCTAGTAAATAATCAAAGTTAATCCCGTCAAAATCCAGCATAAAAACTCCTTCATAAAATATTTATAATATCTTATCATAAAAAGGTAATTAATAATTCACTAAAAACAAGAACATCAATATATAGGTTATAATCCTTATATATTTTATGTTACTATATGATTGTATAATAAGGCTTAGTTTTATAAAAATGGCAACTTTTTTAAGACCGTTAAGTTATCAATATCTTTGGTTATATAATACCATTTCTCGCCTAAGTTCCCTAGTGGTTGGCGGTGAAAAACGATTTCGTAGTTTATCTCTCGAAGGAATTAATATTGATGCCAATACTAAAATTTTAGACCTTTGTTGTGGCAGTGGTCAAACCACTCAATTTTTAGTAGAAAAATCTTCACAAGTGACTGGACTTGATGCTTCTTCTACGGCCGTTGATCGGGCTAAAAATAATGTTCCCGAAGCTTCGTATGTAACCGCTTTAGCTGAAAAAATGCCTTTTTCTGATCAACAATTTGATTTAGTTCATAGCAGTGTTGCCTTGCACGAAATGGAAACTAAACAATTAAGAGAAATTATGCAAGAAGTGTACCGAGTGCTGAAACCTGGGGGCTTTTTTGCTGTTATTGATCTTCATAAACCGACTAATCTTTTGTTTTGGCCATCTTTAGCAACTTTTATGTGGTTATTTGAAACAGAAACTGCTTGGAAATTGTTAGAAACTGACTTAGTTAAAGAGTTAAAAATAGTTGGTTTTAGTGATTGTCAACAAAGATTATATGCAGGGGGAAGTTTACAGGTTATTCAAGCAAGAAAGTAGGGTGAACATTACCTATTCTATCAGTTGCAATCAATTTATGACTTTGGGATAATTTCCCTCATATAACTAACAGTAACAACGAACATCTTGGCCACATTCATCTGCTAAATAGCATAAAGCGCGGAATCTTAAGGCGACAACTTCTTCATAGAAAGGATTAAGTTTGCATAATGGGGGAATATGACAGATTTTTCTCCCAAATAGGCAGATATCCCGTTCAAAAGGACATTGTACTGGAATGATACGACATAGGAAATGTGCAGTGGATTCTTTTTGTATTTCGACATTATTTAACCATTGACGCAGTGGTTGTAAGTAATCTTGAGCTTTATTATGGTTAAATACGATTTTTGCGTTTTTAACTGGTTGATTATTTGAAAAACAGACCATGATGACTTCTTGATTAATTTCTATACTCCTAGTCTAAACATAAGTTTTGTAGATAACAAAGATTTTTATATATAACTTTTTTTTATGATTTATAAGCTGAGCTTACCCTTTGCAATCATAGAGATATTCCAATGCTGGACTGTTTCAACTAAAATGAGATGATAGGAATGCGAGCATCTTACTCACTCGCTAGAAAGATAACAAGCAAGATGCTTGTACTCCGTGAAATTTAATACTATAAATTAACTGAAAGAGACAAATTGATAGAATTGTAGTGGACTGTTTCAACGAAAATGGTGGGTTACGACGGATTGTTACGTCCTAATTGTAACCTAAATTATACCCGTCTAACCCACCCTACTCAACTTAACTAAACCTAAAATGAATTATCCAGAATTACGCCAAAAAATTGCTAAGCAGTTAGAACAATTATCTAATGAAAAACTTGTTTTAGTCAGTGATTTTATTGACTCTATCAAACAGGATCAATCAATAACTCAAAAACAATTTTCTGTTAATCCTTTAACAAACATGAAACCTTATGCTTATTTAGCTGATCCTAGTGAACCTGCTATTTCTCCCGATGATTGGGAAATGAATGAAGAATTTGAGGAGGATGATTAGTGATCATTCTAGATACTCATATTTGGGTTTGGTGGAATCATCATGATTCAAGACTAACAAACCATTATCAAGACATAATTAATCAGCAACGATTGCAAGGTTTAGGGGTGTGTTCCATTAGTTTAATTGAAATTAGTAGATTGGTTAGTAAAAAAAGATTAATCCTCCCCTGTTCAATTCAAGAATGGTTTAAAATTGCTTTAGGACAAGAGGGTGTACAGCTTCTATCTATTACTCCTGAAATTGCTATTAATGCTTATACACTTCCAGGTAATTTTCATAAAGATCCAGCCGATAGACTTATTGTAGCAACCGCAAGAATTTATGATGTTTCTTTACTAACTGTAGATGAGAAAATACTTGCTTATCCTTATGTGAAAACGATTGAGAGTTGATTATGACAGAACAAGAATTATTACAGATTATTGAGGAAGCAGCAAGGGACAAGAGAAACTCCTTAAGTCTTTGGGGGAATAAACTAGAGTCTTTACCGGCTGAAATTGGTAAATTAACTAATCTCACGTCACTTTATCTCTCAAATAATCAACTAACAAACCTTCCCCCTGAAATTGGTAAATTAACTAATCTCACTTCCCTTTATCTGTCAAATAACCAACTAACAAACCTTCCCCCTGAAATTGGTAAATTAACTAATCTCACTTCCCTTTATCTGTTGGGAAATCAACTAACAAATCTTCCTCATGAAATTGGTAATCTCACTAATCTATATAGATTATCTATGAGCTTATCTCAATCCAGTAATTTGTCTAGTGATATCAATAAATTAATTAACATAACTAATCTCAATAAAGTTTATAGACTCGTTATATCATTTAAAGGACTCACTGAGTTCCCCAATGATATTATTAAACTAACTAATCTCACTTCACTTTATATAAGGAATAACCAACTAACAAACCTTCCCCCTGAACTTGGTAAACTAACTAATCTTACTGAACTTAATCTGTCGTTTAACCAACTAACAAACCTTCCCCCTGAACTTGGTAATCTTATTAATCTCACTACACTTAATCTGTCGTTTAACCAACTAACAAACCTTCCCCCTGAAATTAGTAAATTATCTAATTTGTACAGTCTTGATCTAAGCAATAATAAATTAAATACATTACCTAAAGAAATCAGTCAATTATCTAATTTACGAAATTTAGAACTACGAGATAATCAATTTACAAACCTACCTGCTGAAATTGTATTATTACCCTTACAAAGATTAACCTATGGAAATAATCCCTTACAATCTCCTCCAACTTCAATTAGAAAAAAAGGAATTAAAGCAATACGTAATTATTTAAAACAACAACTCGAACAAGAAATTGATCATCTTTATGAAGCAAAATTATTAATTGTTGGGGAAGGAGGTGCAGGAAAAACAACATTAGCACAAAAAATAAAAGACAGTAATTATAAACTGAAATCTGATGAAGAATCAACAGAAGGAATAGATGTCATTTCATATTATTTTCCTCTAGATAATGGAAAAAAATTTAGAGTAAATATCTGGGACTTTGGGGGACAAGAAATTTATCATGAAACTCATCAATTTTTTCTCACCGAGAGATCCCTTTATACCTTAGTTGCGGATACTCGCAAAGAAGACACAGATTTTTATTACTGGTTAAATATTGTAGACTTATTGAGTAATAATAGTCCTGTTTTAGTCATAAAAAATGAAAAACAAGAACGAAAACGAGACATTAATGAACGACTATTAAGGGGAGAATTTACCAATTTTAAAGAAACTTTAGCGACAAATTTAGCGACTAATAGAGGTTTACGAGAAATTCTCAATAAAATTCAGCATTATATCAGTAACTTACCTCATGTTGGCACAGAATTACCTACATATTGGGTCAAAGTTCGAGAAGTATTAGAAAAAGATGAACGTGACTATATCAGTCTTGATGAATATTTAAACATCTGTCAAGAACAAGGATTTAAAGAGTTGGAAGATATGTTAGTTTTGAGTGGTTATTTTCATGACTTGGGGGTATTTTTACACTTTCAAAATGATGATATATTAAACAAAACCATTATTCTTAATACCGTATGGGGAACGGATGCAGTTTATAACGTCTTAGACAATGACATCGTGAGAAAAAATTTAGGTAAATTTGATCGCAATGATTTAAACAATATCTGGAAAGAAGAAAAATATATCACTATGCGTGGTGAATTATTACGCTTGATGATGAACTTTAAACTTTGTTATGAGATACCCAGTCAACCAGGAAATTATATTGCACCTCAATTATTAAGTCCCCAACAACCAGAATATAATTGGGATGCAGAAAATAACCTACTATTGCGCTATGAATATGAATTTATGCCTAAAGGAATTTTAACCCGTTTTATAGTAGAAACCCATTCTATGATTGAGAATGAAACTTGTGTTTGGAAAGAGGGAGTTATATTATTCAAAGATGGTGCAAGGGCAGAAATTATTGAACGTTACAACTACAATAAAGGAGAAATTCGTATACGAGTGTCGGGACAGCGTAAACGAGATTTATTAACCACAGTCAGACATGAATTAGGCAAAATTCATGACTCTTATGAACGTCTTAAATATAAAACTTTAGTTCCCTGTAACTGTTCAAAATGTAAAGGTAGTCAGTCTCCTCATTTTTATCCTTGGAATGTCCTTAATAAATTCATTGACGATAAACGTCCCGCAATCCAATGTATTAATAGTTATGATATGGTAGATGTACAGGGTTTAGTTAACGATATTGTTTTACCTGATCTAAATCCATTTAAAAATAAGGAAAGAAATCAAATGTCAAACCAACCTATCAATAATACTTTTAATATTAATGGTCCTACTCAAATTCATCAACAAAATCAAGGTGAAGCAAACTTTAATAACTATACGTCTGATCCATCTATGAAAAATTCACTAGATGAAATTATTAAAATACTAAATGAATTAAATACTAAACATCCCAACGTCAGCGAACCAGAAGCAAAAGAAATTATAAACAATGAGTTGACAAATATTCAAAATAACCAACCTGAAAAATGGGCAACTCTTGAATATATTTTTGAGGGCAAACGCTGGTTAAATGGAGGGAAAACAGCATTAATTAAAGTTGGGGAACATTACAGCGAAAATAGCGCATTAGGAAAGGGATTAATTGGTTTTGCTGAAGGGTTTACCGAAAATTAATTATTAATATCCCACTTTTGTAGAGACGTTGTATAAAACGTCTCTAGATGAAATCAGTTTATTTCTTCTATAATTAAGTTAAAGATAAATTAATAAAAATGGCTTCAATTTCTACAGATTATAAATATATTAACCTCAATGAACAGGGTACAGCCATGATTACAGGTTCAACCCTCAAAGTCATTGATCTTGTCATGGCAAAAATGGCTTATGGTTGGACACCTGAAGAAATACAGATTAATCATCGTCATTTGACCATGAGTCAAATTCATTCCGCATTCGCTTATTATTGGGAACATAAAGAACAATTAGACCAAGAGATTCAACAAGAGGTTGAATACGTTAAAAAGTTGCGTTCTCAAGCAGTAGACTCTCCTTTTGTCACTAGATTAAAAGATGTATAATTATAGATATTGTAATGGCTTATGTTAACTAAGCTGGTGGGTTACGATTGAATTTAATCATTCTTTTCTACTATATCAAAAGGATCTAGAGGATCAATAAAGGAAACTTCATCTAAAAGCAAACCAAGTTGTGGGTCAAAATAATCATCTAAATGGGAAACAAAATAATTAATTCTTTTGATAATTTTTCCTCTTATAAATTTCTCATATTCTTGAGAAACCCAAAGATAAAGATAATCGTTAACCTGACAAAATTCTTCTTTAACCCATCCTTCTGCTGGAATTCCTTGATCACTGTTGTTTAACTCATTTGCTATAATATCAAAACTTTTTTTTGTGAAGTACAAATCCACTTTAATACAACCTTTTTCTCGCTTTTGTTCATCGGATAGTTGTTCGTTTATGTTATTAATCATTAGACTTTTTTCCTAAAGCTTAGAGGCCATTGTATTAAAAAAACTTTTGGGGGCGAAATGTATTCACCCCCTTCGTTTTTAATCTTCCTTATAAGCGTCCATTCCTTCGCAAGAACAAACTAGGTTTCTGTCCCCATAAGCGTTATCAATACGTCCTACGGTTGGCCAGAACTTATGTTCTTTTGTCCAAGGGGCCGGATATGCTGCTTTTTCACGGGAATAGGGACGATCCCACTCTTGACAAATTACTGTTTGTGCGGTATGTGGTGCATTTTTCAAAGGATTATTGTTCGGATCAATTTCACCATTGGCGATCGCATCTGCTTCATGATAGATGGTAATCATCGCATCACAAAAACGGTCTAACTCGGCTAAGTCTTCGCTTTCAGTGGGTTCTACCATCATCGTCCCAATGACGGGCCAGGATACCGTAGGGGCGTGGAAACCGAAGTCCATCAACCGTTTGGCAATATCATCTACCTCTACCCCAGCTTGCTTTTTCAGGGGACGTAGATCAATGATACATTCATGGGCGACACAACCGGATGCACCTTTGAACAAGATGGGATAATAGTCAGCTAAACGAGAGGCCATATAGTTAGCGTTGAGGATAGCCACTTTTGTCGCCTCAGTCAGCCCTTTTTCCCCCATCATGGCGATGTACATCCAAGAAATGACCAGGATACTAGCACTCCCCCAAGGGGCTGCGGAAATGGCTCCTATGGATGTGTCTACTTTACCATTACTGTCGGGGTCGGTGTATTTTCCTACGTTAGTTGTGGGTAAAAATGGGATCAAATGTTCTTTAACACCGATGGGGCCCATTCCTGGACCGCCACCCCCATGAGGGATACAGAAGGTTTTGTGTAGGTTGAGGTGACAAACATCGGCCCCAAAGTCAGCCGGACGACATAAGCCAACTTGCGCGTTCATATTAGCCCCATCCATATACACCTGTCCACCGTGACGATGAACGATGTTACAGATGTTAACTATTCCTTCTTCAAATACCCCGTGGGTAGAAGGATAAGTTACCATTAAAGCCCCTAAGTTTTCGGAGTGTTTTTCGGCTTTTTTCTCTAAGTCTGCAATATCAATGTTACCGTCTTTATCACATTTTACTGCAACCACTTTCATCCCACACATCACTGCACTAGCTGGGTTTGTGCCGTGTGCAGATTCAGGAATTAAGCAGATATTTCTGTTAGTTTCTCCTCGATTTTCGTGGTATTGACGAATCACTTGTAACCCGGCATATTCCCCTTGAGATCCAGCGTTTGGTTGTAAAGAAATGCCATCAAATCCTGTTATTTCTCCTAGCCATTCTTCTAACTGTTGGAAAAGAATTTGATAGCCTTCGGTTTGGGATAAGGGAGCAAAAGGATGGAGTTTTCCAAACTCAGGCCAAGTGACGGGCATCATCTCGGCTGCTGCGTTTAATTTCATAGTACATGATCCCAGAGGAATCATGGAGGTATTCAAGGCTAAGTCTTTGCTCTCTAACTGATGTAAATAACGCAGTAATTCACTTTCGGAATGATGCTGATTGAAAACAGGATCGGTTAAATAATCTGATGTCCGTTTAAAGAAGATGGGAAAATCAAAATTAACTTGTTCTGCTATCTCTTCAACGGTAAAAGGTAGGTCATCTTTTGCTGCAAAAATTTGCCACAATTCAACAATGTCGTGAATGGTAGTGGTTTCATCTAAGCTAATACAAAGGATTCCTGTATCGTATAACCGTAGATTAATTCTCCGTTCGGCTGCTGCTTTAATTACCGCTTTTGCACTAGCATCACCCACCCCAACTTTAACAGTGTCAAAGAAGGGTTCATCGTTAACAGTGTAACTTAATGTTTGTAATCCTTTGGCTAAAATTACGGTTAATTGATGTATTCTTTGAGCAATATTTTTAATGCCTTCTGATCCATGATATACCCCATACATTCCAGCCATAACTGCTAGTAATACCTGCGCGGTACAGATGTTACTGGTGGCTTTTTCTCGGCGAATATGTTGCTCTCTGGTTTGTAGTGCTAATCTTAAGGCAGGGTTTCCCTGTGCATCCTTAGAGACTCCCACGATACGCCCTGGAATCTGCCGTTTATAGGCTTCCTTGGTGGCGAAATAGGCTGCATGGGGTCCACCATACCCCAAGGGTACACCGAAGCGTTGTGTGCTGCCTACGGCGATATCTGCACCAAATTCTCCGGGGGGTGTTAAGAGTGCTAAACTCAAGGGGTCAGCCGCCACGGTAACCAATGCACCCTTACTATGGGCAGTGTCGATAAAGGTGCGGTAGTCGTAGATGGTGCCATCAGTGGCAGGATATTGTAATAATGCGCCAAAAATCCCTTTATCAAACTCAAAAAAACGATGATCAGCGATAATTACCTCAATACCTAAAGGATACGCCCGCGTTTTAATCACTTCGATGGTTTGGGGGTGACAATGAGAGTCTACAAAGAAAGCATTGGCCTTTTTGTTCTTACAGATACCATAACTCATACTCATGGCTTCTGCTGCTGCTGTCCCTTCATCCAGTAAGGAAGCGTTAGCAATTTCGAGTCCAGTTAACTCTACTATCATAGTTTGATAGTTTAACAGTGCTTCTAGTCTTCCTTGAGCAATTTCCGCTTGATATGGGGTGTAAGCAGTGTACCAACCTGGGTTTTCTAGGATGTTGCGTTGAATGACTGGGGGAGTGATACAGTCATGATAACCCATGCCGATATAAGAGCGAAATATCTCATTTTTGGAAGCAATAGACTTTAATTGAGCTAATGCACCGTATTCGCTCTGTGCTTCGGGTAAATTCAGGG
>JASJBX010000139.1 GCA_030066295.1 Crocosphaera sp. | reverse complement strand
AGGAAGATCCAATTTAATAATCATCCAGCCTTGGTTGGGTTAAGGGTTGGTGGAAAAAGGAGCTACTGAGTGAAGGCTGGATGATTATTTTTATGGAAGTCCCTAAATATACAAAAAAATTTTGGAACAAGGATTTATTCCCCTGTTCCAAAAATAATCTTTATGAAACTTTAAACCTCATTAACGTCCCAAAAACTATGAACTAATGAAGTAAGTTATCATAGAATCTTTTATCCTAAAGGATGGAATAAAAGATCAGGAAAGAAACGATTGAACTCAATTAAAATCCCTGCGGTAAAGGTTAATAAGGCCATAATTAAAACAGGGGCCGTGGATAAAAACTTTGTCAAATCTGCCATGAATTAGTTCTCCAAACAATTAATGATCAACGAAAAAAGTGCAAATGATATTTAATTAACGAGGGGATACGTTAATTTCGCTATCCTTAGCGGTTAATTTGCCAGAAGTAAGTTCTCCGAAAGCAGCTAAAGGCCACATAAAACCAGTTAACATTTTGCTGATAGCTAGAGGAACATCGATGATGATCTCTTTCATTTCAGAGTCTTTCTCATCGCGGACAGCGATTAAATAAGCGCGTCCAACCCAACCAATCCAACCAGCGATATAGAGGAACATCAACCCAGGAATGGTAAAGTCTCCAACGTGAGTGAAGTTACCATCTACCACTAAGTGAGGATAGCCTTCAGGACCACATAATGCCTCTGCATAACGTTCAGCACGTTTTTGACCGGATTGAGGATCATCGGTGGTATTGAGGAAATTTTTAGATTTTTGCTGATAAGCAGGGTTTTCGCTGCAAGGTGTCAAATTATCATAAGTAGCACTTGCAGTAGGGGCAAAGCTAAACCACAGGGCAGCAACGAGAATTAAAGCGAACAATCGTTTCATAAGATTTGTTTCCTTTTGTTACAAAATACTAAGTTTGTTGTACGCAAGATAGCAAAAATCAATGGTACATTGGGAATATCTTACTGCTTCATGAAACTTACGCAAACCTAGACAGGTCTGCTGTTCAATTCCTGCTTCATCCAAGGGAGACGGCTCCTTCTTGTCCACAGGCGTTCACCGATAAGCCATCGGCATTATTCAACAAAGTTTTGTTGTTTTTGGAGGTATATAAAGGGTGTCTAGAACTTATTTATAGATTCTTCTGTGATACTTTCTCTAGCTTGGTTTTCGCTTATGTGAGAAAAGATGAACCTACGAAGTCTCCTTTACGAATCGCACCAATACTTTCTACACTACCACTTGACGTCAAAGTAAGTCAATGCTTAACTGGTTAAGATTTAAACAAAATTCCTAGACATTTATGTCCAGTTTTGTCTAGGAATGTCTAGGTTTTTGTCTTCTAGAAAAAGCTCCCACCTTTACGGCGAAGTGGGTGATATTCTTCCATTTTTACGGGCTTGGAGGGACTTGAACCCCCGACCTCGTGGTTCGTAGCCACGCGCTCTAATCCACTAAGCTACAAGCCCTTGTTTTTCTCAACGATTAACTATCGTAGCACACCTTCTCAACATTTAGCAAGTCCTATCTCAAAAAAAAGTTTAGTTGGCTTTCCAGACCACCAAAATAACACCACAGACAATAAACCCTAAGCCAAAAGCCCGATGAATGGGGATAGTTTCTTTGAAGACAAAATAACCAATGAGGACAGAGAAGACGTAGATAATGGAAGCAGAAGGACCGGCGACACTGAGACTAACACGGGTTAAGAGAAGGATATAAGCGATCGCTCCTAACCCATAACAGGAGAGTCCGAGGATCAGTTCTGGGGTCAGAATGATGTTGAGAATATGACTGAGTGCATTACTGGCATCAACTTTCCCTAATTTAGTGGCTCCCATTTTCAGGAACAATTGTCCCATGGCACTGGTTAGGACAGAAACCAACAACAAACACAACTCTTGAAAGCTCACAACTGGATACTCCCGATAATAATCTATAGTTTATTAATTTATCTTAAGTTTTGCCAAAGCACTAGACTTATCGGTTCAACTTATTCGGAATGCCTTGACACCCCCCTGGAATGGTCTGACGACTTTTTTCTCCACTCCAGGCACACAAATAATAATGTTGCTCTGGGGTCAAATTTTTCACCTCTGCCAAGTTACAATTTTCAACGACCACCCCTGTATAGGCACCGGTGGCATAGTCGGGGGGATGACTCCGAGAGCGAGGACTTGCGCTTTCCACCGAACCGTAGAATAAACGGGTGCTTTTGAGGTCGGCCCCTTTGAGATTAGCATCGTAAAGAATGGTACGAGATAAGTTAGCTTTAACGAGATCACAACCATTTAAGTCGGCGCGAACCATATTGGCTTCACTTAAATCGGTCCAGCGTAAATCTTGATGAGATAAATTAGCCCCGGCCAACATCACCCCTAAATTAATGACCCGTACCCCATAAGGACGATCTTCGGCATAACCCCCAACCCCGTCTAACATGGGTCTTCCGAGACGACTATCCCGCATCAATGGGGTTAGCAGTCGTGATTGAGAGAGAAAGCGTAAAATTTTCGCTTTTCCGATGCCATCAACACTGCTGAGAATGGCTGCGGTTCGTCCTTCAGCAATAGACCGTTCTTGGGGCCAATCTTCCAGCATTCCTTCTCCGTCTAAAACTAGGTCGGAAATGCCTTGAAAATAGGTGTCAATGGTTTGCTGTTGGGTAATACGGTTTTGCTGAAGGGTGAGGTCTTTGGAAATGACGTACTGGGCCCAGGCCACATATACGGCTAACATGGCGATCATAATTTGCCCCAAGGCCCCCACCCATTCGGCCCAGGAGCCAAACTCATCGTATTTGAACTGATTGAGCCAATTGCCAATGGCTTGATAAATGCCTAAATAGTAAAAAATGCCTGCTAAGGAGAGAGCAAAAACTGTAAATCCAATCAGGGTTTCTCTCTCTTCGGGGGTGAGGTATCTCAAAAACCAGTTTTGAACAGAGGGAAAGATGACTCTCATGGACAAAATCAGAGCGGTAATAGCACCGGTTAATCCCACCCAAGGTAGGTGCAAGCTCAAACCAATGGCCATCACACCGATGGAGGTTAAGAGGAGCCAAGGGTTAGATGATTTGACTTCTTGGAGATATAGGGGTTTGGGTGACTCTTGAGGAGACACCAACTTGATCGACGATAAAGGAGGTTTCGTAGCAGCATTTAAGGGGGGTGAGGAGTTAATCTCTTCTTTGCCGTTAGCTTCTGAGGATGAAACAGAAGAAGACTCAGGAGGGATTGTCATATAACTTTATTTATACTGTTATGGGCTGTTTTGATTTTATCGTTGAATGACGGCTACAGCAGTCCTCACAGTTGTCTATCTGTTTGTTTTAAAGGGTTCGAGGTTAGTTGATACGACCAACAACCTTACCCCAGTCTTGCCAAATCTCACCAATAATTTGCAGTTCTTGAACACTTAGGGTTTTAGCTGCTTGTTCGGCTTTTTGTTGGGACACACCAGCTTTAACCAGTTGTTGTTGATAAGATTGTTGAAGTTGGTCACAAGTCATCGTTCTATCCTCTTAAAAATTATTAACAATGGTTCTTGAATATTAGTGTAAAGGGTGGGTGTTAGTTTTTGTGTTAGTTTTCGTGTATAAGTTGATGAACCGTGAACGATAACATGGTTAATTCCGAATTTCCTCCCAACCACTCCTAACTCCTAACTTTCCCTAAACGTTGCTAAAGTGTTAATATTTATTTACAATACTTTACAGAAACCTCTACTGTCTGCTAACTCAAATGAAAAGCAACAACCAAAACGAAGGAAAATTTGGCTTTACCGGCTACGCTGAGAACTGGAATGGCCGTCTAGCCATGATTGGCTTTGTATCAGCGTTAATCGTAGAATTAGTCACTGGCCAGGGAATCCTACACTTCTGGGGACTACTCTAAGCAGAATAGTCCCAAGCTTTGTCAATCTCATTGCTATAACTGGATTTCGGTAAGATCCAGTTTTTTTGTTTAATATTTTTAGAATGAATTGATAAGTTTATGCTGGAATTTGATGAATTTTTAAGAAGTTAGTTCCTCGGGCTATTTTAGTCGGAATTCCTGCCAAAATTAGAATTTTGTCTCCTGATTGAACAATTTGTTTTTGTTTCAAATAAGTTTCTGCTTGATGAACTAAGGCTTCAAAGGAGTCCACTTCTTCATGAATTAGCACTGGAATGACTCCCCAAATTAAATTTAAACGATGATATACTTTAGCGTTGGGAGTAATAGCAATGACAGGAACTGATGGGCGTTCCTTGGAGGCAAGAAGTGAAGTATAGCCTGAAGTAGTAAAGGTGACGATGTAACGTAAGTCTAAAATTTGATCAACAACATTTAACGCTTCACTTAGGGCGCGGGTTTCATCGGTATCTGCTGGTGGACTATTAGGAAAGGTAACATCTTTTTCTACTTCTTGAGCAATTTTAGCTAACATTTCTACTGCTTTACTGGGGTATTTTCCTACAGCCGATTCACCGGATAGCATAACTGCATCTGTGCCGTCAATAATCGCATTAGCCACATCGCTGGCCTCAGCACGAGTGGGACGAGGATTATTGATCATACTTTCTAACATTTGGGTAGCAGTAATAACTGGTTTACCTCGAAAATTACATAATTTAATCATCTTTTTTTGGAGAATTGGCACTTTTTCAGGGCTAACTTCTACCCCTAAATCTCCTCGTGCTACCATTAATCCATCGCTTTGATTGACAATTTCTTCTAAATTTTCAATGGCTTGGGGCTTTTCTATTTTGGCAATAACAGGGACATCTTTATAGCCTTTTTCTGCTAATAAATTTTTTATGGTACGAATATCATCTGCTTTGCGAACAAAGCTTAATGATACCCAATCAATTCCCTGTGATAAACCAAATTCTAAGTCTTTTTCGTCCTTTTCTGTCAAGGAGGGTAGACGTAAATCTAAGCTGGGTAAATTCACCCCTTTTCGGCTTTTTAAAATTCCTCCCTCAATAATTTTACAAATAACCGCATTTTCTTTAATTTCTTCAATTTGTAATTGCAATAAACCGTCATCTAATAGTATTTGCGCCCCCATTTCTGCTTCTTCGGCTAAGTAAGGATAATCAATGGCGACAGTGTTAGGTTGATGAGTATAATCAGCGATGGGAACTAATTTTAATTGCTCTCCGTCTATGAGTGAGATTTGACCATTCGGTAATTGTCCAATGCGAATTTTTGGTCCTTGTAAATCTTGTAGTAAAGTAATGGGAGTTTCTAATTCATCAGACACAGACCTTAATAAAGATACCATTTTCTCATGGTCATCATAGCTACCATGAGAGAAGTTCAAACGGGCAACATTCATTCCTGCATTAATCATTTTAATGAGGGTTTCTCTTGAACTACTTGCAGGTCCGATGGTAGCGACAATTTTCGTGCGATGACTGAATATCTTCATAATTTTAGTTTATGTTTTATATTTAACAAACTAATGTTTTTAACAATCAAAACAACATCATAGTAGTAAAGATAACTGTTTAAGGTTAAATAATGTTAAAGCTATTTCAAAATCTAGGTGTTATTATAAGATGATACTCAACCCTTAATTAAATCCCCTAAAAGTATGAAGCTAAAACTGAAAAAGTATTCCTGGGATGGGCTAAATAATACTTTTGTTACTGCTACCATTATTCTATTGTTATTTATCACTTTAACCATAGCTGTTGTTTCAGGAAGTTTAGATGCTTGGGACGCAACTTTTTTAGATTGGGTCCGTCACTTTCATCATCCTAGTTTAATGATTTTAGCTAGGGCATCTTACTTTTTAGGAGAAGCAGAAGTTGCTGTCTTTATTGTTATCGCCGGTTTAGGGTTTTTATGTTGGAAACGTTATTGGCAAGAAGCCCAAGTTTTAGCTATCTCAGCCATGGGTGTTTTAATATTAATAGACCAAATTTTAAAGCCTTGGTTTGATCGTGTTCGTCCCGCACCTGGTTTAATTGATGTCCACGGAAAAAGTTATCCGAGTGGTCATGTTTCGGGTAATTTAATGTTATATTTATATCTTTCTTATTTAGTCGCTTTTCATTTTCCAAAATGGGGAACATTCTTATACACTGTTTCCATCATTTTAGTTAGTTTGATGGGCTGGGCTAGTATCTATTTAAATATTCATTGGTTTACGGATTTAATTGGGGGTGTTTGTGTTGCCTATTTAGGGTTTCTTTTTTGTCTGAGTCTTTTAAAATTAATGAGTAAAAAGTATCGTAATTTTTAAATAAAAAATGAATAAAGCAACTTTAGAGAATAACAAAAGTAAGATTATTAATGCTTGGAAAAAGGATACGAAGAGCCTTTTAATTTTTTCGTGTTTATGGCTATTTATAATTAGTTTTATTGCCTTTATTGTCAACTTAGGAAACATTGGTTTGATGGATAAAACAGAACCAATGTTTGTCGAGGCTGCCCGTCAAATGGTGATAACAGGGGACTGGGTAACTCCCTATTGGAACGGGGAAACTCGTTTCGATAAACCCCCCTTAACTTATTGGTTGGTTGGGCTATCTTTTCAAGTATTTGGGGTTAATGAATGGGGGGCGAGAGTCCCTTCCGCTTTAGCTGCAATCTCTGTTGTTATTTTAGGCTTTTATACCCTTAAAAAATTTGGGTTTTCGCGAGCAAAAGAAACAACTAAAACATCAACAAAATTATGGTTTTCTGCTTGGATAGGGGCAGCTATTATTGCTTTAAATCCCTTTTGGATAGGCTGGGGAAGAACGGGAGTTTCTGATATGTTTCTCTCCAGTGGAATTGCCCTAGCTTCCTTATCTTTTTTCTTAGGTTATGGCTATTCTGAAACCAGTTCTAGGTCCTATTTTGGGCTATCTGCTTCGCGATGGTGGTATATTGCTTATTGGGTATTTATGGCTTTAGGCGTATTAGCTAAAGGCCCTGTAGCTTTGGTTTTGCCAGGTTTAACAGTAATTGTTTTTCTTGTCTATGTTGGACGGTTTATTGAAGTCGTAAAAGAAACCCCTTGGTTATTAGGAATTGGTAGCTTTTTATTAATTTCTGTTCCCTGGTTTGTTTTAGTCACCCTAGAACATGGACAAGAATATATTGATACCTTTTTTGGACTTCATAATGTACAACGATTTACCAGCGTGGTTAGTCGTCACCCTGGGGCCTGGTATTACTATTTTCCTGTCATTATGGTCGGTTTATTACCCTGGTCAATTTATTTGCCCTTAGCGATAGCTAAATTAAGGATTTGGCAGCGACAAAAATGGGTCAATTCATCCCGAACCACCCATCTAGGAATTTTCTGTTTATGTTGGTTTTTAGTAGTCCTTATTTTCTTTTCTAGTTCTGTGACGAAGTTAGCCGGTTATGTACTTCCTCTGATGCCGGCTGCTGCCATTATGATTGCTTTATTTTGGAGTGAACAGGTTGAAACAAAATCAGAAGAATCATCAGGAGTTTGGTCTTTCTTATTCCTATTGAGTGGTATAGCTAATGTTGGTATTTTACTTGGTTTAGGTATAGCGAGTTTCTCCAGTCATCAACTAATTGGTGAAGATGCGATGATGCCTCAATTTAAAGAACTATTACAGGCTTCAAATTTAGCCGTTAAAGGGGGAATTATATGGTCATCGGCTGCATTTTCTTGTTTATTATTTCTCTTTTTCCGTAATTATCGTCGCTGGTTATGGGTAGCTAACTTATTAGGATTTCTGGCATTTTTCTCCTGGGTAGGTTTACCAGTAGCTAAAATTGTTGACAATCAAAGACAGTTACCTTTACGAGAACTTTCTACTATTGTTAAAACAGAAAGACAACCAGAAGAAAGACTGGCGTTTTTAGGTTTTATGCGTCCAACCTTAGTCTTTTATACTCAAGATGTGGTTGATTCTGTTACAGAAGCAGATATTGATAACGGCCCCGCATTAGACTATTTTCAACAAACAGATAGTCCTGACACTGTCTTAATTATCAGTGAACAAAAATATCTGAATAAATTGGGTTTACAGAAGTCTGATTATAGCCTAATTAAGCAAGAAGGGGTTTATAAATTAATCCGAGTCAGTAAACAGATAGTTATTGACAGATACGAGAGTCGCTAAACCTTGATAGATTTCCCTTCTATACTTGTAGAGGCGTTGTCAACAACGTCTCTTCTTTGGTGTGACAGTGTTAAAGATAGCACTACGCATTTTGTTAGGACATTAACAAATGCTGAAACCCCTTTCTCACGGACTTTTGCCTTTCGCGTAGCAGCATAACTGTCTGTGATTTTTTTTTCACAAAAGTTTGAGGATTGATGTTGTGGGGTAGACTGACAAGGTACCCTCTAAGTTAACTTCAAATGTTTAGGTCTACCTCTTTAGAAGCACTTCTGGATGATTCTGAGATTCATTCTTTAGTATCTGACTTGATTAGCTTAATTAATCTTCCCACGTCAATCGAAGATGTTAATGGTAACTTACTCTTAGGAGAGTCACCGACAACAACATTACCAGAAGAACATTTAATTATGCTGAACCAGCAAATGATTGGTTTAGTTAAAGGGGATACTACAACTCACATTATTACTCGCTTACTATCTTATTTAGTGAATCAAGAACAATTGGTACTTTTTGATGAGTTAACTAAAATTCCCAATTATCGTTATTTTAATCGTTATCTTCAACAAGAGTGTAAACGTGGTCAAAGAGAAAAGATTCCCCTATCTTTATTACTTTTTGATATAGATCATTTTAGAATGTACAATAATTATTATGGTCATCCACAAGGGAATATTTGTTTAAAAAAAGTCGCTCAAATTATACAAGACACCTTAAAGCGTCCTGGTGATTTAGTATTTCGTTATGGGGGAGAAGAATTTGCCGTTATCCTACCTAATACACCGAGTCAGGGGGCTGAATTTATGGCCGAGCAAATTATTGAAAGAATACAAGGACAACAGATTACTCACTATACTTCTCCGACAAGTTCCTATCTTACTGTTAGTTTAGGCATTGCTGTTACCACTCCTACAATAAATACATCGACTCAAACTTTAGTAAAAATAGCTGATGACGCACTATATGCTGCTAAAAAAACAGGCCGTAATCGTTATTGTTTACAGATTATTTCTTAGTTAATTTTATCTATTCTTAACCTACATATTATGACAAAGATTTCTAAAAATCAAACAATTCCTAAAACTCAGAAAGAATTTAATTCAAGGTATCACCTAATGTTAAATCCTAAACCAAATTTAATATTAAGACTCTTCTTATTAGGATTTACGGATGAACAAATTGCTAAAGTTTGTTTATCCTTTAATGATGACCAAATTGCAGATATTTTAGTTTGTTTATGTAAAGAAGAAATCACTTTGCTTTTCAATGAGATGAGCAAGGAACAAAGTCAACAAATTAATAAGAAATTAAATGATACAAACATTATTGAACGTTTACCTAATTTAAGAGGGTCATTCGACTCAGACATATTGAAAACAGCAAAAGACAATGTTAGAGGACATATTTACAATACTGGTAAACATTTTGGTTTTGATGAGGGGGAAAAAAGAGAAAGGCTAGTTCAATTATTTTGGCAATATCAATCTGAATTAGTGGACTCTTCCATGTTAACAAAATATGGTCTAGATTTTATACGTTCTATTAGAGATTTTGATCAAGAAGAAAGATGTTTACAGGATATAAAAGAAACTGGTTCATTGCTTCGCATTCGTTCTCCTCGCTTAATGGGTAAAACATTTTTAATTAATAAATTATTGAAGAGGTTACGTCGTAATCAACAGTATAAAATTGTTTATTTTACTTTCAATAGTTGTGATAGTTCAGTATTATTTGATTATCAAACACTAATGAAATCTTTTTATCAATTATTGATAAGAAAAATGATAGAAGATATAGAGGATGAAATTGCTGAAGTTAAGAAAAAGCAAACCAACTTAAATCAATCATTCATCGAGGACATCAAGGCACTAAAGACAATAATCGTTAAACTAAAGCGAATAAGGAAAGAATGGGAAGATTTGCTACCCCCTAATCAAAATATTACTATATTATTCGATAAACTTTTGGATTTATTTACTGAAAATTTAATTGTAATATTAGATGATTTAGATAAAATTTTTGACTTACCCTATTGCGATGACTTTTGCGGTTTACTACGTCATTTTTTCAATAAGGCACATGCTCCAGACAACAATAAACTTAAATCATGGAGAAAAATTCACTTAATCATTGCTCATTCTACTGAGAGTTATGCAAACGTAAATATTAATCAATCACCCTTAGCTAATGTTGGTGAAACCATTAATCTTAAACCTTTTACCATGCAGCAAGTACAAAGCTTATCAAAACAATATAATTTAATATTAGAAGAAAGTGAATTTAAAGATTTATATTATTTAATTAATGGACATCCTTATTTAGTTACTTTGACGTTTAATTATTTAAAAAATTATTCTCAAGAAAGATTAAAAGACATTATAAAATCTGCTTGTCACAAGGAAAGCATTTATTCTAGTTACTTACGAGGTTTATTAGCTATTCTCAAACAATCAGAGGATTTAATTGATGCTTATGGTAAAATTGTCAGGTCAACCACTCCCATTAGCATGAATGACCCTATTATTTGGAAATTAGATAGTTTGGGTTTAATTCAACAAGATGGCAATAATAGAGTAACTTATTTTTGTGATTTGTATTGTCGTTATTTTCAGGAAAATTTATAGTTGTTAATTATTAAATGAGTTAATCGAAAGAAATGCCAAGTTATCGGGTTAGTTATCAAGTTGGTGGTGCTTTATCTCCGAATACC
>JASJBX010000001.1 GCA_030066295.1 Crocosphaera sp. | reverse complement strand
GAGCCTAGATAACTGGCATAGGGAAATACCCCTGTGGGCAGAAATATCCCATCGTGAGTTGGGAAGCCCACGCTATACTGCCTAGCAGTTAGCGTGGGAGGATGTCACTTCTTATAATAGTGGAATAGCCACTACACCCAGTTGATCCAGTAAACTTCCCGCACGACCATGAAAGCCAACGATTTGATGTTTTTCAGGGGCTTTGATGACGATTTGAGAACGGTCGTCCGGTTGTCCTGCTAATAAAGAATTATTTTTATTCGTTTTAATCTCAATAGATGAAAGAAAACGGCCACTAAATCCAACAGGTTGATCCAAGAAAGATTTATCAATTACAGTTACGGTAACTGAACTAATGTATTCATCCGTTGCTAGGGTTAATGTTTTTTCATCTCCTCCATCTCCACCGTGTTTTAAGGACTCCCCGGAATTTAGAGTAATGCTCACTTGATCGACGAAAGAACCAATACGAACCTTAACCGATGTTGCTTTTGTCTGCTCAGTAATCTTATTAGCATCGGAAAAATGAGAGCCACCATTGCCCCCAAAAACAGGACTTTCCCAAATCGCCCATTTAGGTTTGTCTGATTCCCTTTCAAGATAGGTGATAACGGCCTGTTTCATCAATTGTTGTTTTTGAGCGATCGCAGAATCAGTGGGAAAAAATTGAGGGGTAAATAATTCATACAGAGGGAGTAATGCCATCTCTACCGGAGCGGGATCTTCACGAATGCTTTCAAACCATTGGTTTAAATTATTGTTGGGAGTTCCGCCTAAAAATCGAATTTTTTCACTTCGTTGAATGAGCGATTCTTCTAAGGAAATATTACTGGACAGATTAAAATTAGAATTAAAAATACCACTGGCTTGACCTGAAATATTAACTCCCTGCTCTAATAGTTTTTGATAGCGTGAAGCATCTAAATGAATGGTTTGATAAGCTAAGCCTCCAAATCTTACTAATTGGGCAAAATGGGTTCCCCATTTGTTAATAAATGACTGATAATTGTCTGAAGCATCGTTGCTGGGAAGAGCGACTACTGCATTATGGAATGTCTCCCTCACACTCAAATGATGGGAAGCTAAGTCTAACTCTAAGTTAAAGTCAATAAATTCTCTTTTGGTAACTGTGTAGATTTGCTTTTCTTCAGTTAATTCGCGCTTAAATTTTTTATAGTTTGCGCTAAGACTAAAAGGGATTATTTTAGTGACTAAACTTAATAATATTGAGCCAATTTTGAAGGTACTGCCGAGCATTTCCTGAAGATCAGAAACAGTAAAGAGGATCTCCGTTTCGCTCTCAATTCCTCCTGATTCTCCTGGGGAAAAGTTTGTTCCTAATGGGATTACTATTCCATGTTCACCGGGAATAGTTTGAGATGCTCCAATGTTGAAGTCAAATACATAATCGGTTTTGGCTGTTCTAGCAGTATCGAGAGGATCGAGTTCTAAAATATCGTAGCACCGTCCGAGAAAAGTCAGGTTGGTAGGAAAGTGATTGCTGTTACTAGACATGATTAGACTCTGTATAATCTACAATAATAAGGCATTTATTACTCCTATTTTTCATCTTTTTTCCTCCCTTCTGCCTTCTACCCGCCCCCCTTTGTAAGAGCAGGGCTGTTTCAAAGTCTGCCTTCTGTCTCTAATAAAACTTGCAACTAATCTGAGAATTACGTTAAATTTAGTTAAGTTGGATCTGCGATTTAAGCAAAATTCCGATCTTTTATGGTTAACTTCTTGACAAAAGAAGCACTTTGTATTAGAGAAACCAATTTTTGATAACCTACGAGAAACTTTAACCTATGAAAATATCTTGGAGAACCCTATTACTCTGGACTTTGCCACTATTAGTGGTGGGCTTTTTCCTCTGGCAAGGGGCTTTCCCTTCTGCGTCAACTCAGATGGGAAACAATACAGCTAACACCCGAATGACCTACGGACGCTTCTTAGAATATTTAGATGCGGGTCGTATCCTCAGCGTCGACCTCTACGAAGGCGGACGCACCGCTATCGTACAAGCGGTTGACCCCGAAATTGAAGATCGTGTCCAAAGATCACGAGTGGATCTCCCCATGAACGCCCCCGACTTGGTGGCTAAGTTACGGCAATCTGATGTTCAACTGGAATCTCACCCTATCCGCAACGAAGGAGCATTATGGGGCTTTCTAGGCAATTTATTATTTCCTATTCTCCTGATTGGTGCTTTATTCTTCTTGTTCCGTCGCTCTAGTAATCTACCCGGTGGACCCGGACAGGCCATGAGCTTCGGTAAGTCTAAGGCCCGTTTTCAAATGGAAGCCAAAACTGGCATTATGTTCGATGATGTGGCCGGTATCGATGAAGCTAAAGAAGAATTACAAGAGGTGGTCACTTTCTTGAAACAACCGGAACGCTTTACCGCTGTTGGCGCCCGTATTCCCAAAGGGGTGTTATTAGTGGGACCTCCTGGAACCGGTAAAACCTTATTAGCTAAAGCGATCGCAGGAGAAGCCGGTGTACCTTTCTTCAGCATTTCTGGGTCTGAGTTCGTAGAAATGTTTGTGGGTGTGGGTGCGTCCCGTGTCCGTGATTTATTCAAAAAAGCCAAAGAAAACGCCCCTTGTCTCATCTTTATCGATGAAATTGATGCAGTCGGTCGTCAACGGGGCGCCGGTATTGGTGGTGGTAACGACGAACGGGAACAAACCCTCAACCAGTTATTAACGGAAATGGACGGGTTTGAAGGCAACACAGGTATTATCATTATTGCTGCCACCAACCGTCCCGATGTACTGGACTCTGCGTTAATGCGTCCCGGACGCTTTGACCGTCAGGTGATTGTAGACGCACCCGATTTCAAAGGACGGATCGAAATCTTAGAAGTTCACGCCCGTAACAAAAAATTAGCTCCCGACGTTTCTATTGACTCTATCGCCCGTCGTACCCCTGGGTTTAGCGGTGCTGACTTAGCTAACTTACTCAACGAAGCAGCCATTTTAACCGCCCGTCGTCGTAAGGAAGCCATTACCTTATTAGAAATCGATGATGCAGTTGATCGGGTGGTTGCTGGTATGGAAGGAACTCCCCTAGTTGATAGCAAGAGTAAGCGATTGATTGCTTATCATGAAGTAGGTCATGCGATCGTAGGAACCTTAGTCAAAGATCATGATCCCGTACAGAAAGTAACCTTAATTCCCCGTGGCCAAGCTCAGGGTTTAACTTGGTTTACCCCTGATGAAGAACAAGGACTGACCACTAAAGCACAACTCATGGCGCGTATTGCAGGGGCTTTAGGGGGTCGTGCAGCCGAAGAAGAGGTCTTTGGTTATGATGAAGTAACAACCGGTGCTGGTGGCGATTTACAGCAGGTTTCAGAAATGGCTCGTCAGATGGTAACTCGTTTCGGGATGAGTGAGTTAGGACCCCTTTCCTTAGAAAGTTCTTCTGGTGAAGTCTTTTTAGGAGGTGGTTTAATGAACCGCGCCGAATATTCCGAAGAAGTGGCCATGAAAATTGATAGTGAGGTTCGCACCTTAGCTGAAGAAGGCCATCAACTCGCCCGTCAAATTATCCGTGATAACCGCGAAGTAGTCGATCGCTTGGTGGAATTATTGATCGAAAAGGAAACCATTGATGGGGAAGAATTCCGCCAAATTGTAGCTGAATACACCCATGTTCCTGAGAAAGAACAGTTTGTCCCTCAACTGTAATTTAGGTTAGAAAATTTACAAAAAAGGCGCGAGCGATCGCGTCTTTTTTCTTACTTAAATAATACGGGAGCATGAAAGCCATTGTCTTTTAAGCAATGGATGAAATGCGACTCGACGGGTTTCAACGTATAGTTATAGTATCCACTCGCATATTTTCTGATGAAAATCTCTCAAGAGACAAAAGCCTTAGAAATACTCAAAATTCTCAAAAAATTATATCCTGATGCTACTTGTAGTTTAACCTATGATAGTCCGGTTCAATTATTAGTCGCCACGATATTATCAGCACAATGCACCGATGAACGGGTTAATAAAGTCACCCCTGAATTATTTGCTCGCTTTCCCGATGCTGAATCTTTAGCTAGTGCGGATCGAGAAATATTAGAAACTTTGATCCGTTCTACTGGATTTTATCGCAATAAAGCCAAAAATATTCAAGGATCTTGTCAAAAAATTGTGCAAGATTTTAATGGCAAAGTCCCTCAAACAATGGAAGAATTATTATTATTACCTGGAGTAGCAAGAAAAACCGCTAACGTCGTTTTAGCTCATGCTTTCGGTATCAATGCAGGGGTTACAGTCGATACCCATGTCAAGCGTTTAAGTCAACGGTTAGGGTTAACAGAAAACAGTGATCCTGTTAAAATTGAAAAGTATTTAATGGCGTTATTACCCCAAAAAGATTGGGAAAACTTTTCCATCCGTATTATTTATCATGGTCGTCAAATCTGTAAAGCAAGAACGCCAAATTGTCAAGATTGCCAACTGGCTCATCTTTGTTCTTTTAAAGTTTAATAAATAAAATGAAACCTGAAAACATAAACAAAAATATTTTAATTATTGGGGCTTCTAGAGGCATTGGTTTAGGATTTGTAAAAATGCTTCTGGAAAAAGAAGAAACTGTCAATATTTATGCAACTTATCGGCAAAAAGAAACAGCAGAAGACCTATTTCTGTTACAAATTCAATATTCTAACTCTCTCAAATTATTACAATTAGATATTACCAAAGAGGAACAAATTAGCAATTTAGCTAAATCTTTAAAACAAGATATATCAGACCTTCATTTAGTCGTTAACTGTGTCGGTATTCTTCATCAAGATAAGATTAACCCTGAAAAAAGTTTGAGACATATTAATAGCAAAAATCTATTAACCTATTTTCAAATTAATAGTATTGCCAGTGTTTTATTAGCTAAACATTTATTACCGTTCTTTCGTCATTCCCACAAGAGTATTTTTGCTGCTATTAGTGCTAAAGTTGGCAGCATTGGGGATAATTATCTTGGGGGTTGGTATGGATATCGTGCTTCAAAAACAGCCCTTAATATGTTCATGAAAACGGTTTCTATTGAATATAAACGCACTTGTCCCCAGACGATTGTTGTTGCATTGCACCCAGGAACAACCGATACAGATTTATCTAAACCCTTTCAAAAAAATGTACCCCCAGAAAAGTTATTTTCTGTGGAAAAAACGGTTAATCAATTACTCAATATTATTGATAACTTGACTGAAAATGATACAGGAAACTTCTTTTCTTGGGACGGTACTCATCTTCCTTGGTAACAAAATAACACAATCATAAACTTACAAAACCCCCCTTCTCAATTTTGTCTTTAATTGCGGTAATTGAATTATTTATATATGGCAATGGGGACAAAAACTTGATTATGAAGCAAGAAATCCCTTTAAAGGGATTTTAGATTCTGTTAAAAATGATGGTCAAACTTTCAATTAACGATCAATTAAAACAAACATTAAATAGTAGATTATTTGAACTAAAATGGTGGGTTACGACGGATTTTTATATTCTTGTGATAACCTAAATTATGGCAGTCTAACCCACCCTACGAAATATAAATTTTTTTATTTGATTTTTTTCTAGTTATTTAGAACCCATCGTTAATGATGATACTAAGGTTTTATAAGTTGCGGGATGACCGGCAAAATAGCCTGAAAAATAATATCTGGGTGGTTCATAATGATTTTCAGCAGTAAAAGGGGCTAGAAATTTATCCTTAACTAAATCTTTCCTCACAAAAAAAGCATTCACCCCTGAAATATTACAGCCTACTAAATAATATCCTTTCTTTTCCAAATTGACCTCAAAAAACTTTAAAGATGCCCCAAAACAGTCATCTTTTCTCCAGCCATGGGTTGAATTATAATCCATACAATACATAATGGGAGGAGTAAATTTTGCATTATATTCAATCACAATTACTCTCGGACTCACACAAGTAATTGCCTCAACAACATGATAATCATTGCCATCGATATCAACAGATAATAAATCAATTTCTTCTGCTTTAATATAACTTGAAATTAAATCATCGATATTCTCTTTGGTAATAAATGATTCAATAATTTGCAATTGTTTTCTTTCAATAATTGGAGAAAATTCTTGTTTAATCTTGTTAACAGAACGAGTGGAAGCGTCTATCCATAAACCTTGCCAATTTTCAAATAATAAGGCAAGAGAATTATTTTCTAACCCATTACCAATACCAAACTCCACAAAGATTTTATTAGTGGTTCCAATGCGATTAAAAATCTCTCTAATAATTCCATCTTCATCGGTTTGAGAATACACTTTATCCCCAAACGGAATTAAACTTTTTGGGTTTTTGTAGCGATCTCTGCCTTTAATTTGCTCCATTTCTCGAATAATGGGCATTTGTTTTAAACGCTCTCTGATAATGTTTTTATATTTAATATCTTGAACCAGAGAATCAATAGAACTGATTAGACGATTAATGACCATTAATTAATTTTATTCTCCCGTAGAAATAATATGAAATGGTAAAATAGAGAAGGGCTTATTTAGCCCTAAATTAAACTAAATAAAGTTTAGCCGGCTACCTGATTACGAGGATTCCAACGAGAACGAATTTCTTCAATGTGCATATTTTTTTCATCTTTCTTGAGATGACGAGGACTACTTTCAAAAGATAAGGAAGATGGTAACGCATCTGCACCATATTCTTCACGAATAAACGCTTCTACTGCTTGATAAGAGGGGGAAAAATTATCTATCAAAGATGAATCATCTATTCCTTGATATCGTTTTAATGCAGCAGAAAATAAACCAGTTCCATCATCAAAAAATCGTTCGGTGGTTTCCCCATAAGCATCATAAGGATAAACAGCTAAATCATTGGGTGATTTAGCAGCAACCCAGGAAAGATAAGACCAATATTCACTAAATGTACCAAAATCATTAGCAGAATGCATCATTAATAATAACCAGTGATCATCCGATTTATAATAGTTATTAACCTGACGTTTAAAACTATCAAGATATTCCTGTTTAAACCACCCATGATGAGGAATAAATGTTCCTTCTGCATCGGTTACTGGTTCAACTTCCAATACCGAACGAATCCATTTATCCCAAGTGGAAACAATTTGAGGATTTCCCCATTGATTATGCTGTAATAAAGCAAACGTATGTTGAACCTTTCCTTGATTTTCTCGAAACAGTGGCCATGTATTAACAGGCAGTAAATCACTATCCCAAACCATGTACCATTCACTTAAATTTTCAATTCCTTCATCTGCACCTAATTTTAGCAATTGTTGATAAAACCAACCAGGATTATAAAGGGATTTTTCTAAGTTCAACTTAGCACATATAATGTCTTTCGTTAAACCTGTTTTGTCTTTAAAAAATTCTTCTTCAGGATGAATATAAAGTGGTGCAGTTTGCCATGTTTTTGAGCATTCTTTGAGGGATGAAACCTCAGAGTTTGGTGTAATAATATGAATAGCACGAGGTGCATAATGAATGGTTAGACCTTCAATAACAGCTTGTGTATTCCAACGAACTCGATAAAGCGGAATCACAAAGTCGAAGATTTCTGATGACATAGTTGGTTTCTGACCTTCCTATAGATTCAATTCAATTGCGTCTATGTTATGGGTGTAAACATGGATGCAGTTTATTACGCCTGTTATCATATCAGAACTAAATTAATTGAACAAGTTGCCCACTTTCAGACACTCCCTAATTCTAGTTTTCTAATGATATGGCAATCAGTAATTATATATGGGATGCTGGAACTGGCAAGTTACCAGTTTTTCGTTCTCAAGTATCTCCTCCTCTAAGACTTATGAACATTTTAATATTTAATCTCTGGAAAATGGTAGAATAAACAATGATCCTGTGAAACAAAATCAAGAATAATTATGTTACAAATTCTCACAGGCTTTGGTTTTCTTTCTGGAATGAGTTATCCTTTCCGTTTATTACGACTGTTTAAGTCTAATCCTGGTCTGTTGTCTTATATTATTGTTCCTATTGTAGTCAATATTGTTGTTGGGATTTTCCTTTATATTGGTCTATTTTTCTTTGGTTGGCAAGTTACCCAACTGCTGACTGATAATATGATTAACCGTCTTGATCTCTTATTGGCTGATCTTCCCAGTTGGTTCAATAGTCTAGATTATCTTGTCATTTTTTTAGGGTGGTTAATTAGAATTATTTTAAGTATACTATTGTTGATTTTAACAGGGTTTGTTTTAGTACAATTTGGTGTATTATTGGCCGCACCATGGTACGGTAATTTATCGGAGAAAATAGAGAAAGTTAGAACCAATAAAGTAGAAATTATAGAAGTGGGAATGATTCGAGATATTGGGCGGGCTATTTTATTTGAACTGAAAAAAATTGTCTTAATTTTAGGGTGTGGTGTCTTAATTTTTTTGTTGAGTTTTATTCCGATTATCGGTGCAATTATTTCTACTGTAGGGGGTTTAACGGTTACAGGTACGATTATTTGTTTAGATTTCTTTGATGGTGCATTGGAAAGAAGACGGCTAAAATTCAGAAAAAAAGTGAGTCTGGTTTGGAAAACGTTTCCCGCAAGTGCAGGGTTTGCTTTAGTATGTTTATTGTTAATTGGTATACCTTTTATCAACTTGATTACCATTCCTTTTTGTGTGGGAAGTGGGACGTTATTTGTCTGCGATCGCATTCTCTTAAAACATCTATAATGATAGGGGGTTAACCATGATTAAATTTAACACAAACATTCGTCAAAAAATTGACCCTGATCTCCTTGACTCTTTGAAAAAGTTTGAAGAGATAACAGAACTTTTACACCACAAAAGCGAAAAAAATTTAATGTGGAGTCCTATCGATAAAGATAGTCATCATTTATATGATCATTATTTGGATGCTATTTTGACTGTCTATTTTAATAAATATTATCTGTTATGCAAGTCCTTAATTCAAGTGCTAAACGAAGAAAATTATCTATTATACGGACTCATTGGTAGATCCTTAATTGAACATACAGCAATTTTAAGATATTATGTCACTAGCAAGATGTTTCCTTTAGTAGAAATTGCCTTAGAAGATGGAAAAGTGACCGCAGAAGAAGTAGAAACGATTATCCCTTGGTTAGAAAAACATCTCATCGGAAATCGATTTGATTGGGGTGATTTTTTAGTAGATTATTTTGATGAATTAGATAACCTTAAACCAGGAAATATTCTTAAAAATTCTCAAGTTAATGTGATAACTTGTTTACAAAAATGGATAGAAGAAGAACAATCAATTCATGATTTATATACCTTATTTTGTGATTTAGTTCATCCTAACTTGGGTAGCACTCTTCTTATTAGTAATGTGGTTGATAATCAAATTTGTATCGGGGGTCATTCTGGAGATGCGATCGCCTTAGAAATTGTGAACCGAACGTTTAAACAACTATTATCAATATTTAAGGAAGTTTCTGAACAATTAAAACAGCTTCAAGAATTTCAATTTGCTGATTACATTAGAGTTAATTAAGGATAAAATCATGGAACTTTCAAAACTTATTAAAAAACTACAAAATCCCGATAGTTATCCCCATACTGTACAAACTCCTGTAAAAGTGATTCAAACCCATATTTCAGTTATATTTTTAACAGGAAATTATGCTTACAAAATTAAAAAACCTGTTGATTTTGGCTTTTTAGACTATTCAACGCTAGAAAAACGTCAGCATTTTTTGAATCAAGAATTGACCATGAATCAATTAATTGCACCTGATATTTATGTGGAAGTTTTACCCATTACTTTAGAAAATAATCAAGTAAAAATAGGAATAAAAGGAGAAATTATAGATTATACTCTCAAGATGAACCAATTTCCTCAAGATTGTTTATTTATCAATCTATTTCAAGCAGGAAAACTAGAAAAACATCACCTAAAAAAGTTAGGAAAGATAGTAGCAGAATTTCACAAAAATACAAAAACTAACGAGTATATTCGCAGTTTTGGTAAAATAGAAGTCATCAAACAATCTATAGACGAAAATTACGAAAGAACAGAAAAATATATAAGTATTGCTCAAACTCAACAACAATATCAAGAAACAAAAGACTTTACTGATCACTATTTTGAACAAAAACAAAACTATTTTATCCAACGACAACAAGAAGATAAAATAAGAGAATGTCATGGAGACTTACACTTAAAAAATATTTGTCTATGGAACAATAAAATACAGTTATTTGATCGCATTGAATTTAACGAAGAATTTCGCTATGTTGATGTGATGTTTGATGTTGCATTTACTGTCATGGACTTAGATTCAAGAAACCGCAAAGACTTAAGTAATGTTTTCCTCAACACTTATTTAGAAAATACAGGAGATTGGCAAGGATTACAAGTTTTACCCGTCTATCTTTCCCGTCAAGCGTATGTAAGGGCAAAAGTTAATTCGATGATACTTGATGACCCCAATATTAGTGAAGAAAATCATCAAAAAGCGCAACAAGAAGCAAAAAATTACTATCATTTAGCTTGGCAATATACCCAACAACATCAAGGACAAATTATTATGATGTCAGGGTTATCAGGATCAGGAAAAACTACCATAGCAAACTATCTTGCTCAAAATATTAACGCTATTTTAATTCGTTCTGATGCTGTCAGAAAACACTTAGGTAATGTGAGTTTAGATGAAACAGGAAACAGTGGACTTTATAGTGAAAAAATGAACCAAAAAACTTACGAAACCTTGATTAAACTAGGTGAAATAGTTACTAAACAAGGATTTAATGTCATTTTAGACGCTAAATTTGATCGTCATCAATGGCGAAAACTGGTGATAGAAATAGCTAAAAGATATAACATTCCCTTGACAATTGTATCTTGTTATGCACCTGTAGAAACTTTAAGCGATCGCCTTTCAAAACGTAAAGGAGATATTTCTGATGCAACCTCTGATCTATTGCAACAGCAACAAAATAATGCTCAAGACTTTAATGAAGAAGAAATGAGTTATGTTAAAAAAATTGATACTACCAGCAACTGGAAAACACAAATTACAGCAATTTTTAATAGACTATTATAATGGAAGTAAATCTATATTTTTTGATCTTTTTGAGATTATTAAACTTTATTAGTGTAAAAAATGGATCTTTCTTAATTTATTGTTTAGACAAGCTTCTTAAATTCTTTAACTGTCATTCCTGAACCTTTAATAATTGCTCCCATTGTATAACCATTAATAGGATTTGCTCTAGGAATGGTTAAGATATGTTCCCCATCAGTCATGGTAATATGTTTACCCTGTCTAACAATCGAAAAACCTGCTTTTTCAAATGCTTTAATGGCTCGTTTATGATTAATTCCAGGAACATTAGGCATGATTTAATTTTACTTCTACATAACAAGATTCAATTCCAGTATTGAGTTCTTTGGCAACTTCTAAATAAGAAATAATTGCATCTTGAATATTATCAAGAGCTTCCTCTTTTGTTATTCCCTGAGAAGCACATCCAGGCAAACTAGGACACCAAACAGCATATCCTTCTTCTGTTTTTTTAAGATTAACCTGATATTGCATATTCCTTTAAAGTTCAATCATTCTACAACTTTAATTATAGTATATAATCTTATTTTTAATGAATTAAATTAGGAAATTATCAGGTTTTTCCTACTCATGAAGTCTAGAACTTTACTGTCATGGGAAAACATGAAGATAAAAAAGGCAGCCACCATCGTATAATAAGGATCAATGGAAGATATAACGAATTCTCAGTCAAAGACTTAACTAAAGCCTTAACCGTGTCCATAGAAACAGTCACATGATGGTTGTAATTATGTCTGAAATGAAACAACCCCTATGGAGTCCCACGGAAGCATTATGAGAAGTACGTCACGAACACAAGGAGATTTAAGTTGGTTACCACAACATCATTGAAAACCACAAAATCAGAAGAAATTTTCGCTGCGGCACAAAAATTAATGCCAGGGGGCGTAAGTTCCCCCGTGAGGGCGTTTAAGTCCGTTGGAGGGCAACCCATCGTCTTTGACCACGTCAAAGGGGCTTATATTTGGGACGTAGACGGCAACCAATACATTGATTATGTCGGAACCTGGGGCCCCGCTATTTGTGGCCACGCCCATCCTGACGTTATCTCTGCCCTTCACGACGCTTTAGACAAAGGAACCAGTTTCGGCGCACCTTGTTACTTAGAGAATACCTTAGCAGAAATGGTCATCGATGCCGTTCCTAGCATCGAAATGGTCCGCTTTGTCAACTCAGGAACCGAAGCTTGTATGTCCGTATTGCGCTTAATGCGGGCCTTTACTGGCCGAGACAAAATCATTAAATTTGAAGGGTGTTACCACGGCCACGCAGATATGTTCTTGGTGAAAGCCGGATCTGGCGTCGCCACCCTTGGTTTACCCGACTCTCCTGGAGTTCCCAAAACCACCACTGCTAATACTTTAACCGCCCCTTACAACGATTTAGAAGCAGTTAAAGCCCTATTTACCGAAAATCCCGATCAGATTGCAGGGGTCATTTTAGAGCCTGTAGTGGGTAATTCTGGGTTTGTTGTGCCAGACGGCGGCTTTTTAGAAGGATTACGGGAATTAACCAAAGAAAACGGTGCTTTGTTAGTGTTTGATGAAGTAATGACCGGTTTCCGTATTTCCTACGGTGGGGCCCAAGCAAAATTTGGCGTGACCCCCGACTTAACCACTTTGGGTAAAGTTATCGGCGGTGGGTTACCCGTTGGGGCCTACGGTGGCCGTAAAGATATTATGTCTATGGTTGCCCCAGCCGGTCCCATGTATCAAGCAGGAACCCTATCAGGAAACCCATTGGCCATGACTGCCGGCATCAAAACCCTGGAATTACTGCAAAAACCAGGAACCTATGATCAATTAGACCAAATTACCCAACAGTTAAGCGAAGGCTTATTAAAGGCAGCCAAAGAGGCGGGTCATAGCGTTTGTGGTGGTTCTATTGGGGCCATGTTTGGTATGTTCTTTACCGAGGGACCCGTCAGAAGCTACGACGATGCGAAAAAGTCTGATACTGCTAAATTTGGCCGTTTTCACCGGGGAATGCTAGAAAAAGGGATTTATCTGGCTCCTTCTCAGTTTGAAGCCGGTTTCACCTCTTTAGCTCATACCTCAGCAGATATTGACAAGACTTTGGCCGCGGCCAAAGAAGTGCTTTCTAATCTATAGGTTGCTTTCTTTTGATCACAGTTGTAGGGTGGGCATTGCCCACCCTATTTCTAATTATTTCTCAGTTTCTGGAGCAAACTTCAAAGAAACCCCATTCATACAATAACGTTGTCCTGTGGGTTTGGGACCATCGGGAAAAACGTGACCTAAATGACCCCCGCAGCGACTACAATGGACTTCAATTCTAGTCATAAATAAAGAGCGATCGACAGAGGTTTCAATAGCACCCTCGATGGGTTGATAAAAGCTTGGCCATCCGGTGCCACTGTCGTATTTAGTCTCAGAAGTAAATAAGGGTTGTCCGCACCCAGCGCATTTATAGACTCCTTCCCCATACTCTTTATCGAGGGGACTGGTTCGCGCTCTTTCGGTGCCGTGTTTCCGTAAAACGTTAAACTGTTCGGGGGTTAATAGGTTTTTCCATTCCTGTTCACTTTTGGTGATTTCAAATTGTTTGTCTGATGTTTTCATGATGGTTTTTTCTAAAATAACAACAAATGTTCAACTGTTTTGAAAAAGATACTACTCGATATCAATGGTAGTGGGAGCGTCTCCCTCAGAAGGTTTAGAAACTAGGGGGTTTCTATAGTCCATATATAAGCGATCGCGCCAGAGGAAGAAAGCATCGTAAGCGGTGTTATCCGCTAACCCAGGAATTCCTTTTCCTTTAAGGTTATCAGGAATCTCTAAATAATCACCACCTGGTTGTTTTAAAATGATACTTAATCCAGCCACTGCTAGATCCGCTAAGGTAATTTCATCCCCCACTAAATAGGGTTGATGTTCTAAAATAAGACTAAGAGCTTCTAAGTCTTGTTTAAGGGCTTTAGTAGCTTCTTTAACTGCATCGGGACCAAAACCAGCACCGGTTCCTAATACACTTAAAATATCTCCAGGAACCGCACCAATTAAAGTTTTCAAGAAGTCAGGAACTTCTTTTGGCAGCACAGAAGTACGGAAATTTGGGTTTTGATTTAACGCACCAATTAAGGCAATTCTTCCTTTAATTCCAATAGATTCGTCTGCCCATTCTTCTATTAATAAACACTGTCCTCTCTTGAGGGGATCAGTGGGAATGATCGGCTTTTCTGGATATTTTCTATCTAAATAAAAAGCAATTTCAGTCGAGTCAGCAACGATAGTCTCCCCATCTTTTAAGACAGGAACTTGTCGCTGTCCTGACATTTTATATAGGTCGACTTGTCCCACTCCAGGGGTCACTTCTATTTTGCGATATTCTAACCCTTTATAGTCAAGAATTAAACGCACTTTCTCAGAATATTGAGAAACCTCAAATTGATACAGTTCTAACATTAGTGAGCCTCTCCCCAACAGTGATTATTCTCTGTTTATACTGTAACGTTTTTTTACAATTTTGTCATTAATTTCCCAGTTTTGCTGTTGATAAGGTATCTAATATACTTATGTTTCTATCCTATAAATCAGGAAGTTTGTTATAATAAAAGGATCAAGTTTAAAAAACATCAATTATCTTTGAACTTGATTAAGTTTTTGTCAGTAAAAAAGTATTAATTTTTGTCTCAAAACTAATATTAATTACCATAACATTGTAAGAGGAGACTAAGACGATGAAAACAGAGCAACCGAAAACTCGCATCGTCATTATGGGGGCAGCCGGACGAGACTTCCATAATTTTAACCAAGTTTATCGCCATAATTCAAACGTGGAAGTTGTCGCGTTTACCGCAGCGCAAATATCAGGCATTGCCAACCGCTTTTATCCCCCTTCTTTAGCTGGCCCTCTTTACCCTGAAGGTATCCCCATCGTGGATGAAACGGAACTAGACAGCCTTTGTCAAGAAAAAGCCATCGATCAAGTCATTTTTGCCTATAGCGACGTTACCCATCGTTATGTGATGCACTTGGCTTCTCGCGTGTTAGCATCAGGGTCCGACTTTTTATTACTCGGACCACAACAAACCATGTTAAAAGCCAACGTCCCCGTTATTGCTGTGTCTGCGGTGCGAACCGGGTGCGGAAAATCCCAAACTAGCCGATGGTTATCCAAATTATTACAAAAAAAAGGGTTAACCGTCGCTGTTATTCGTCATCCCATGCCTTACGGGGACTTAGAAAAACAAGCGGTGCAAAGATTCGCCACCCTCGATGACCTAACTGAAGCTAATTGTACCGTAGAAGAACGGGAAGAGTATGAACCCCATATTAACGTCGGTAACATTGTTTATGCAGGGGTAGACTACGAAAAAATTGTGCAACAGGCCCAACAAGAAGCCGATATTATCCTCTGGGACGGCGGAAATAACGATTTTCCCTTCATTCGTCCCGACTTACACCTGGTTTTAGTCGATCCCTTGCGGCCAGGAGACGAAACCACCCACCATCCAGGAGAAGTAGTGTTACGCATGGCTGATATTGTCATCATTGCCAAGGTAGACGCAGCCGAAGATGCCAATATTCAACGGGTGAAAGAAACCGTACAACAGGTTAACCCCAACGCCTTAATTATCCAAGGGAAGTCTCCCATCGTCCTAGACAAACCCGAATTAATCCGCGATCGCCGGGTTTTAGTGGTGGAAGATGGGCCGACAACGACTCATGGAGGAATGGCCTACGGGGCTGGTTATATTGCAGCTACCCGCGCCCAAGCTAAAGCAATTGTCGATCCTCGCCCCTATGCAGTTCCCGAAATTGCAAAAATTTACAAAACCTATCCCCATATTGGGGCTGTGTTACCGGCAATGGGTTATTTTCCTGAACAATTAAAAGCCTTAGAAAAGACAATTAATCAAGCAGAGGTTGATGTGGTAGTAGCAGCAACCCCTAGTAATTTAGCAGAATTAATTGAGGTTAATAAACCCATTATTCGCGCAAGTTATGACTTTGCCGAAGCCCAAAGTCCAGGGTTAACTGAACAGATAGAAAAGTTTTTAGAATAGATTGAAGAGTCCGATAATTTAAGTTATATGATTCTTGAAAATGTAAAAAATTGCTTAAAAGATAGTAAGATTAAGACTATATTTTACTTGAAAGATTCATGTTTATTTAATGATTACAATTAACTAAGATGATGACAAAAAAATATTGGCAAGCTTTGTTCACTTTTGCTCTAGTAGTCATTCTGATTCTTATTTTTTCTCCATTAGCATCCTCCCAAGGAGAAATTATGGGGGAAAGTAATGTTAAAGAAACTACTAAAATTTCGATAGCACAAGCTCGCTCGGAAATTCAAGAAAAGCCAGAAGCTACGCCCAAAAGTAGTGAAGAGACAAGCATCCAGCAGGATGCTCCTGTCGTTCTAGATGGAAAAACTCTGTTTACCATCAAAGTCGGTGGTATGAAGACATCTGCCCAGGAGCGAGCTGAAATCGTAACCGAAGAAATTCAAAGAATTGCTAAGGATTCTTCTATTTCCCTTGATTCTTTTGCTCTTGAAGATTTTAAAGAGGTAATCATCATCACTGCTCAAGATAATATTATCCTAGGCTTAACTAATGATGATGCGTCCGCTGCGAATCAGCCCCTGGATGAAATGGCCAATCAATATTTAGGAGTAATTAAAAATGCTATTATTGAATACCGAAAAGAGCGAACGCATGAAAACTTGGGAACGGATATTCTTTTAAGTGTAGTTTGGACGATAGTAATGGTTATTCTAATCTTTCTGCTTTTTAAATTAGAATCTAAAACTCAGAACCGTATTGAAGCTTTGCGTAGAATAATTCGACCTTTAAGAATTGGAAGATTGGAACTATTTTCTCTTGAAAATGAAATAAAACTTATATATAGCTTGTTTCGATTTATTCGCCTAATAATTCTGCTTGCTCTTCTATATACTTATTTTTCTTTTATTTTTCGTATTTTCCCGGAAACTAGAGACTTCGGAGTAAAATTTCGTCGACCCTTTTATGATTCTCTCAACTGGGTTGCTACTGGTTTTATTAATTTTCTCCCCAACTTATTTATCATTATCCTAACAATTGTAATTACCCACTATCTAATCCGTTTCTGTGGACTATTTTTCCGAGCCATAGACACAGAAATAATCTCCTTTCCCGGCTTCGATTCAGATTGGGCAAAACCAACTAATAAGATAGTTGTATTTCTCATTATTGCAGGGGCATTAGCTGTGGTCTTTCCTTATTTACCAATGTACAATTCACCGGCTTTCCGAGGTATATCGGTGCTAATAGGTGCTTTAATTACTTTTGGTGGTGCTAGTACGGTTGCCAACTTAGTTGGCGGAACTGTGATTATTTACACCCGCGCTTATCGCCTTGGGGATCTAATCAAAACAGAAAACCATTTCGGTTTTGTTCACGAAAAAACAATTCTCTCTACCCGTATTCGCACACTTACCGGTGAAATAGTAACTATTCCTAATGCTAATTTAATGTCGACAAGTATTATTAATTACAATGCGATCCAGCGAGAACTAAAGTTGCCACTAATGATTCATACTAGGATTACGTTAGGTTACGATGTACCTTGGCGAAAAGTATATCAAACTTTATCTGATGCGGCCAATGCTACAGAGAATATTTTAGAAGATCCTGCTCCCTATGTTCTGCAAACTAGCCTAGACGATTTTTATATTACCTATGAACTCAGAGCTTATATTAATCTTTTAGAAAAGAGAACTTTAACTTTATCTAAACTCCATGAAAATATTCAGGATAAATGTAATGAAGTAGGAATTGAAATTATGTCTCCTCATTATTCGGCTATCCGTGACGGCAATCAGAATACTATCCCCGAAGATTACTTACCAGAAGACTATAATATACCAGGATTTCGTGTGCATCCAAGGTCTTAAAAATCTCTGTTTTCAATACCACTTCAAACCTTTATATAGTCAAGATCAAACAACTATCATTGATACAACAGTTTAACTAAACCTTTGTATCATCTTGAAAAATCCCCCTGATAAATACATTAGTAAGTTTAACAATCAATTGGAGAGGTGAACCGCAACACAGTCTTCTAGACTGTACAACCAAGATGGTTGTGTTACAGTTTTCAGTCTTGATCCGGCAACCAATCTTCAATTACCTGTTCAATAACATAAGGACAATCTTCAGGAAAAATATCAATTGCCAAACGAGTTTGTCTAGCAGCTTCTCGACGGGATATCCCATATTCCTTTGACAAAATTTCCTGGGGATAGTTCTGTAAACTGGGACTATCCTCAAGTTTGCGACGAATTTGAGAACGTCCATCATTAATAGAGTCTAGCCAACTATCAGAGCGACGTTGCGGCTGATATTGCCACTTAAGCAGATGCACCATGATCCGTTCCATTTGAGAGGCGATCGCACTTCGTTCACTTTTCCCCAAATCCTCCACTTCTTCAATCAGATGCTCCCAATCTATGGCATTCCAATGACGTTCTCGCAAGAGTTGAGCCGTTTCTTTTGCCCAAGCTGTTAAATCGCTATCATAGCTAGTCGGCATATATTTCTCTAATTGATTAATATATTTACCATTTTCAGTTTAGCATCGCAATATTAACGAAGTCAGAAGTCAGAAGTTGTTTTTGGAACAAAGTTGGTCATTGTTTTATTAGCAACTTTGAAAAATTCCAGAAATTGTTTATGTTTACCCTCAAGGCAAAACAATCTAAGATACGATAAGATTTTTCTATCAGATAAGGTGTGTGAGGAATATAGTGATGACAGTGCAGAATCAGGTCAACACTCAAAATAAAATTACCCAAACAATATGGCTGACTTTAGGGCGATATGGTGGGTTTATCGTATTAATTTGGCTGATTCTCTGTTTACCAGCGCAAGCAGCCAAAGAACTCCGGATTGCCGTTAAAAAAGGCGTTAGCGCGGTGCAAGTGGGCAGTTCGACCCCCGCCATTGTAAAAGACGCAGGAGGGCGACCAATCGGCAATTTAGCCCCACTGGACGGCTTTACCGTTAAACCCAGAGGGAGTGGTGTTAACCTTAATCAATGGAACTCCAGCCATCTGATTATTGAACCCAAAGATGATGGAGTCGTCTGGATCGGCGATCGCTGGTATCGGGGAAAAATTCGCGTTATTCGTCAAGGAAGTGGGGTAACCGCCCTCAATTTAGTGGATATAGAAGAATATTTGTACAGTGTTGTCGGGGCTGAAGCTTATCCCACCTGGCCCCAAGAAGCGTTAAAATCTCAAGCAGTGGTGGCCCGTACCTACGCCCTCTACAAAGCATCGACGGCCAGTAACCGTTACTATGACTTAGACACCACCACCAACACCCAAGTTTATAAGGGGTTAGAAACGGAATTTGTGACCACCCATGACGCAGTTAAAGCCACGTTAGGGCAAGTTTTAACCTATAACGGTAAAGTGATTTTATCCGCCTTTCATTCCTCTTCTGGGGGTCATACGGAAAACGTTGAGGATGTGTGGACTTCTCCTTTGCCTTATTTACGGGGTGTGGTGGATTATGATCAGACGGCCCCCGTGTTTCAATGGAGTAAGTCCTTTAGTGCCTGGGAAATGGGTCGTCTTATTGGGGGTGTGGGTGCCGTGCGATCGCTCATTCCTGAAAAAACCACTCCCCACGGACGGATTATTACCTTAAAAGTAGTCGGTAGTGCCGGATCTCGTCGCATTACAGACGATCAATTACGCAAAGCTTTAAAGCTAAAAAGTACCCTCTTTACTGTCTCTAATAATAGTGGAACCTTTACCATTCAAGGAAGAGGTTATGGTCATGGCATTGGTTTAAGTCAATGGGGAACCCACTATTTAGCTGAACAAGGGATTCCCTATCATCAAATTTTGGGTCATTATTACAAAAATGCTCGTTTAACTAACTTAAATTAGTGGCTTTATTGTAGGGTGGGCCAAGTTTTCTGCTTGACAGATAGTCCAGATAACTCTCTGATTTGCCCACCTTCCTTACCCTCTTACAATTTCGTTGATAAAAGTCTCCATAATGGACAATGCTATAGCTAAGAATCACAAACATTAGAAGTGCATTGTTTCTTGGTATTCCGTTCAGCAATAATTGTTTCTAAACTAGGTCTTCCCGTTAAAGGGAGCCTCAATTTTGCCCAAATACCATACAGCCAATTAGCAATTTTTCCGACGATGGGAAGCTTGGTTATCGCATAAACCCATCCCATTCCTAACACCTCGTAAACATAGCGAAACGCCTCAATATCTGTGAGAATTGTTCCATCGGGTAAAATAGCATGAATTCTTCCCATTGCTGACTCATAATCAATCCCACAATGTTGCTCAGAATTATAGTTATCATCAGCAATATTAACTAATTTTACTAAACCTCTGCCTTGATCTTTTTTCTGTAAAAATCTGACTTCTCTCATACATAAAGGACAGTCTCCATCATAAAGTAACTTAACTTTCCAAGTAGATTGGACAGATTTTTGATTGAGATTTGAAGTAGATGTATTCATGATAGTTGATTTGATAATTAATTTTGATTAGCTGATTTAAAACGACCAATTAGAAAATCTCGTTGACGAATATGTTTAGTTTTTCGTCCTGACACTCGTTTGCGCCACATCTTAAAACTTGAAGGTTTCATTTCTTTTCGCATCAATGAAATGACTTCCTTTTCTGATAAACCGTATTGTATTTCAATGGCAGCAAATGGGGTTCTATCTTCCCAGGCCATTTCGATAATACGGCTAATGGTTTCTGGATTAAGTTCAGGTATTTTTCTCATATATATTCCTCCTTTAGATTGATTTTTAGTTAAGAAGAAAAGATAGTTTGTGATAGTTTGCCTACTGTGCGTTTAGACAACAACAAAAATTTAATCCGAAAGTAACGAAACTGTTTACCGATAATCTCCCGTTGATTAATAAAATAAATACTAACTAAAGTCAAACTGACTCCTACCCATTGCCAAGATGTTAACACTTCATTTAAAAATAAATTACCAAAACTTAAAGCAAAAACAGGGGTTAAAAACGTCAAAGAACTTAAACTGGTTAAATTTCCTTTAGAGGCCAAATAGAAAAAGATACCATAAGCGATCGCACTCCCAAAAATAGTAGAATATCCTAAAGATAACCAACCGTGTAAATTAATTTGAGTCCATTGATCTGATTCCCAAATTCCCGAGATAAAAAATAAGGGAATTCCCCCTAAAATCATGTGCCAACCTGTGGCCACCACGGGATCAACATAACGACTGACATAACGAATACAAACGGTTCCGGCTGCCATAGAAAGAGAAGCAAATAACATTAACAATTCTCCACTATTTAATAGATTTGAACCATCAAAGGTTAGAGAAAAATTATGAGCATAAAATAAACTGTCGAACCATTCTTTCGGCAATCCAATGAAACTAATTCCTAAAATACCAAAACCTAAACCCATACCACCCCAAACACCAATAATTTCCCCAAATAACCAACAGGATAGTAACGCCACCGCCAAAGGTTGGGAATCAATAATAACCGAGCCTAAACCAGCCCCCGTTTTGGTTAACCCCGCCGCCAAAAATCCTTGGAACATCGCCCCATCCAACAAGGCAAAAACGCTAATCCACAACCAAGCTTTCATCCCTTGGGGTTGCGGCCGTTTTAACCACCAAGCCACCAGTAACACCAAAATGCCCGCAGGAACTAAACGAATCCCTGCCAGGAAAAATGGAGTCGTTTGCCCTAAAACCCCCTTCATGGCTACCATAGCCGTCCCCCAGAAGAAAAATGGAGCGATTAGTAGTAAAAAAGATTTCAGCGAACTGGAACGATTCAGGGTTAGGTTCATAGAAAATATAGATTAGTTAGATTAATTAACTCTATCTTAACGAATTGTTGCGTTTTGTTAAGGGTTACAGCAACCCCCCCATTAACCCTTGTTCATCACTCTGAAAAGATTTCTAACAAAACCGTGAAAATATTGGGTAATTTCGAGATGATGGAGAGAGTGGATAAGTCGTCGTGTAGCAATGGCTGTAAACTAGCAGGACTCTTAGTTAGACTGCCCTGTTAATTAAAATAGTGATTTTGGGAATATTAACCATAACCAAACCCAAACTTTGGAGATAAATTTTATGGATATTGGTATTGCAATCGTTATAGGATTATTCGTTGGCGCGATAGCCACTTATTTTTTAAGTTCTTCTGGGGCGAAGCGTAAGCTACAAAGCACAGAGAGTAAACTCGAACGCACAGAAAATGCTCTACGAGAAGCAGAAGTACAAGTACAACAATTACAGGATGCTCCAAAGCAACTTCAAGAAGTCGAGCAAATGTATCAAAGTAAGTTGCAAGAGATGGAACAAGCTAGTCTAGCTCAACAAGAAGAATTAACTCAAGCCAACAACAAAATTACCGAATTACAGTCCTTAACTGCTCGTGTTCAAGAACTTGAACATCTAGAAATTAAAATTCAAGAAACAGAACAAGCTTATCAACACCAAATTAACAATATTGAACAATCCTATCAAGGACAAATTCGGGAAATTGAGCAAACTTATCAAGTTAAGATCCAAGAACTAGAACAAGCTCAAGCCAATTCTCAAAATTTAGAAGAAACACAACAACGTATTCAGGAAATAGAACAATCTTATCAAGGTCAAATTCAACAATTACAACAAGCTCATCAACAAGCGATCGCTGATTTAGAAAATGCTCATCAACATCAGCAACAAGAAATAGAACAAGCTCACCAGAACCAAATTCAAGAACTTGAATCGGCTTATCAAGCTCAAATTCTAGAATTACAAAAATCTCACGAAGAGGAAATACAAACCTTACAACAAACACCAGACGTTTCTCCCGTTTCTTCTGATCCAAAAACGGATCAAACAGCAACAATGGAAGTAGCAGAAGCAACTGGTGTTGTGGCAGGAATGGCTGCTTTAGAAGCATTAGGTCAGGAGGAAGAAAGCAACAGACCAGACGAACAAATGCAACAAGTTGTTGTTGAAGAGGAAGTTGTTAACAATAGATTAGATAGTGATGAAATTCCTTTAGATAGTGGGGACTCTATAGAAGAATTAAATCAGTTTGAGAACGAAACCGATAACTTCCTCAACGAATTAAGTGAAGACAGTGACGAAGAATCCACAGAAGAATTAAATCAGTTTGAGAACGAAACCGATAACTTCTTCAACGAATTAAGTGACGTTGGTGAAGAAGATTCTATAGAAGAATTAAATCAGTTTGAAAACGAAACCGATAACTTCTTAAATGAATTAAGTGACGTTGGTGAAGAAGATTCTATAGAAGAATTAAATCAGTTTGAGAACGAAACCGATAACTTCCTCAACGAATTAAGTGACGTTGGTGAAGAAGATTCTATAGAAGAATTAAATCAGTTTGAGAACGAAACCGATAACTTCCTCAACGAATTAAGTGCAATAGAGCAACCCATTGAGAATAACGCCAATTCTAGTGCCGATCTAGACCTATTCTCTTCCGTAGGAGAAGAAAATCTTGACAGTGCTATTCTTGAGGATAATAGTAGCAATCAAACTGAAGGCTTAAGAGATTTATTCACAGAAGAAACAGTGAACGAAGATCAAGACTTCTTAGAAATGATGCCAACTCCTGAAGAAAAATCCCATGATTTAGGAGAAACCATTGCCAGTAATGAAACCGATCCCTTTGCAGATATTTTTGAATCTGATGGCGACGGTAATACTATTGATCCCAATGATCCCTTTGCGGAACTTTTAGGAGACGGAACAGAAACACCAGATGAAGAGTTTTTAAACTTATTGCAAGCTGATGAAAATATCAACAGTGATGCTTCTGACTCCGTTAAGCAAGAAAAAGACTCGGAGTGGGATGATATTTTTGAGGATACCAGTGCCAAAAATGGAAATGCAGACAATCCTTTTTTGATGGAGGAAATGGTTGAAGTTTCCAAACCGCAGACTTAAATCTTAAAATCTTGGTTAGCAAAATTAGAATGTGGAGGCTTGAGACAACCAAGCCTCCATAATTTTTTACCTCAAAAGTTGAAATTTTTACCGAAATCTATTGGCAGATTCGTAAATTAACGTTATTATTAACCAGCCCTGATTCGAGTTTTGTTTAATCCCAGTATGTCCAACTAACTATACTCTGAACCATAGGGAGAAAATCAATCCTCTTGAAAATCTCAGGGTCTAGGATAGAGAAAATCATTTTGGTTGTCAATCAATGTCCTCATCTCCTGATATCATGACTGCTGTGTCAATTAAACAACAGCCTTCCTCTAAAATGCACAGGTCTATCGGTGAATCATCCAGTGAGTCTACACCAGTATTTGCCCTCAAGGAACTTGTCGCTAGTTTATATCGAGAACAAAATAAAGTCCAAAACCTCTTAAGTTCTCTAGGGTTTGCTCTGCGAAGTTTTAATAATCTCAATCAATTTTTAGAACTGACCCCTCTAATGGCAGCAAGAGTCACCGATGCCGATGGTAGTGCTTTGATGCTCTCGAAACATCAAAACGACATATCCCTTGAACAATTACATTGTCAAGATCATCAAATGGCGCAAGAGATTCGACAAGCTATTAATAAGATTATTGAGGAAACACATGAGCAACAAGTTACCCCTGCCTTATCTTTATGCTAGATGAGAAAATTCGTCAAGCATTAGGAAAAAAGATCCGTCTGTATAGCACCCCAATTTTGGTTAAAAACTTAGAAAGGGGACGAGTTTACGTATTTAGTAGTGATTCCGAATATGTTTGGACCCAAACCAGACGCAAATTATTACAATTAGTGGCTGATCAAACATCCGTAGCCATTGCCAATAACGAATTAACCGTCGAATTACGTTCTAAAGAAAGACAAGACCGAGAACTCGAAATTGCTTCGGAAATTCAACTGCGGTTATTACCCCGTCAATGTCCTATGATTGAAGGGATAGAACTGGCTGCTCGTTGTCAAACCGCGAATCGAGTAGGAGGGGATTATTACGACTTTATTCCCACCAACTATGACCAATTACGTCAAGAGCAAGAAATTAAACGAGGTGATCCGGCCACATCCGTTCCCTGGAGTATTGTGATTGGGGATGTTATGGGTAAAGGGGTTCCGGCTGGTTTAATTATGACCATGACCAGAGGAATGTTACGAGCAGAAGTGTTAAATGGCCATTCTCCTGCGAGAATTCTGCAACATCTTAATCGTGTCATGTATGTGGATTTAGATAATTCTCATCGTTTCGTCACCTTATTTTATTCTGAGTACGATCCCAAAACCAAAATATTATCCTATAGTAATGCTGCACATAATCCCCCGTTACTGTGGCAAAAAGCCAGCCAAACCATCGAAAAACTCGATACGGATGGGATGTTGATTGGATTAGATCCGGATTCTCAATACGAAGATGGTCAAACCCAACTCGCACCCGGAGATACCATTCTCTACTATACCGATGGTTTCACCGATGCAGTCAATCAGAAAGGACACCGCTTTGATGAAGAAAATCTTATTAAAATCTTTGAAGAAGGATGTCAACGCTATGATAGTCCTCAGGACATCCTTGATTACTTGTTTAAGCAAATTAAAGCATTTATTGGCTCAGGACACAATAACAGTGATGATATGACTTTAATTGTAATGCGGGTAAACTCAAATTCTTGAGAGACAATCGGGTTGCTCAAAAAAACCTAATGTCTGTGTGTCTACAATGATTAAACACTCAAGGCTTCGATATGCTGTTGTTTGAACCGACCATCCACCTAGATTGGCTCCAAGTTTCTTGGTGGTTAGATCCTTTATCCTTATTCCATTATCCTCCCCTAGAGATGACTCACTTGTTGGCTCAAAAAATAGAAGATCCCCAAATAATTGAGAAAATGCAAAAATCTTGGAGAAATTTTATTGAGTCAGGACAAGTTTGGGCTTTAGGTATTGGCTTTGTTCTTGGCTATATATTCCGAACTTTTACTTCTTAAAAGAGAATAACGTAATTGTTTATTATTATTTCTAAAAAAGGTTAACCGTGACACAAAAAAAGACTTGGAGCGATCGCTTTGAAGGGAGTTTACACCCGGCAATTGTTGAATTTAATGCCAGTATTACTTTCGATATTCAACTGATTGAATACGATCTGACGGGATCGATTGCCCACGCTAAAATGTTAGCGAAAACAGAAATTATTACTGATGCAGAAGCTCAACAATTAGTCAATGGGTTAGAAACAATTCGTCAAGAATATCGAGATGGCAATTTTACCCCAGATATCGATCAAGAAGACGTTCATTTTGCTGTCGAAAGACGTTTAACAGAATTAGTCGGTGATGTGGGTAAAAAGCTACACACAGCGCGATCGCGTAACGATCAGGTGGGAACGGATATCCGTCTCTATCTACGGGATCAAATTGAACAAATACGCCAACAAATTAGAGAATTTCAACAAGTCTTATTAACCCATGCTCAAGGAAATGTTGAAACCTTAATCCCCGGTTACACCCATCTGCAACGGGCCCAACCCATTAGTCTCGCTCATCATCTTCTCGCTTACTTCCAAATGGCTCAACGGGACTGGGAACGGTTAGGAGAAATTTATAATAGAACAAATGTTTCTCCTTTAGGATGTGGAGCGTTGGCTGGTACGACTTTTCCCATCGATCGCCATTATAGTGCAGAATTATTGGGCTTTGGGGAGGTGTATGGGAATAGTTTAGATGGAGTCAGCGATCGCGACTTTGCCATCGAATTTCTCAATGCAGCCAGTTTAATTATGGTGCATCTCAGTCGTTTGAGCGAAGAGATGATTCTCTGGGCTTCTCAAGAGTTCGGCTTTATCAGTTTAACCGATAGTTGCGCCACGGGATCGAGTATTATGCCCCAAAAGAAAAATCCCGATGTTCCTGAGTTGGTAAGGGGCAAAGCAGGGCGCGTTTTTGGGCATTTGCAGGGGTTGTTGGTGCTGATGAAGGGATTACCCCTAGCCTACAATAAAGACCTCCAAGAAGACAAAGAAGCCATCTTTGACGGCGTAAAAACCGTTAAGGGGTGTTTAGAAGCTATGACGGTGTTATTAGATGAAGGTATCACCTTTCGTCAAGAAAGATTAAGTGAAGCTGTGGCCGAAGACTTTTCCAATGCGACAGATGTAGCTGATTATTTAGCAGCAAAAGGGGTTCCTTTCCGCGAGGCTTATAATTTAGTAGGCAAAGTGGTTAAAACCAGTTTAGCAGCAGGAAAATTATTAAAAGATTTAACCCTAGAAGAATGGCAAGCATTACACCCTAAATTTGAAGCCGATATCTATGAAGCTATTACCCCTAAACAAGTAGTCGCAGCCCGTAATAGTTACGGTGGAACAGGGTTTGAACAAATTGAGCAAGCGATTGAAAGGGCAAAAAAACAGCTTGAATTGTCTTAATTAATCATATTATTTCGGTTAGCAATCAAGTCTAAACTATGAGTCCCTACGTCCTACTTATCAGGGAGTTTTCTCTAGTCTTCCTGTGATAGTAATCACAGCTATTGTCTGCTTTCCATCATATCCTAGGATAGTTATTATTATACTTAACTATTCTTGAACTTTTTCAGCTTTCTTTTCAAACAACGAACCAACAAACACCAGGGACACGCTTTAACCTTTGTCTTACTGGTAGGTTTGTTGATGATGGGGACTGCTACCATGATGTTAACCCAATCTCAAAGTAGACACAGGTTAGTTAACGATTCTCTGGAAACCTCCAAAATTCGTAATGCAGCAGATGTTGCTCAAGTGCGAATAAAAAACCTCTTTCTCAACTATCCCAGGTTATTGTTAAGTTCTCCTGACTTTTGGGATGTGGCCTTACTTTATCCTTACTATTCTACCGAAGCCAGAGAATTAGTTTCCCTGACTCGTCTTTGTCAATCTGATAGGGAGTGGCGAAACACGAAAAATATGCTTTTGGAATACGCGAGAGCAGAAGATATTAAGATTGAAAATAATACATTTTTTCAACTCATGAATATTACTCACCCCGGTAATAATCAAGCTATCATCACCATTCAAGCGAAGAATCAACGAGGCACAACGGCCAATTTACAAGCCAAAGTTCGTTATGAGTTTCATTATTTAGAGCAAAATGTTCCTAGTTTATGGATAGCCACAGGAAACAAGATGAAAAGCGAATTTTCTGGGGATGTTTGGATTAATGATTGTAATTTTGATAAAAGCAGAATTCGGATTGCTAATCCACAAAAAGACCAAGTTAAATATGTGGGTTACGAATTTCCTGAGTTACCCGATTTATCTAAAATTATCAACCGTATTCCTAAGTCTCATGTTATTACGTTAGACAGAAATTATGATGGAGAAACCAGCTTTCCCCGTTCCCAAGATTCTCCCACCAGAGTTATCCAAGGATACACAATCTATGAATATGTTATGGATAGGTTTGACACCAATCAACCCATAGAATTCAAAACTGTTGTTGAGGGAAAACCAGTGATGATTATTGTTAATACAAAACAGGGAATTAATAAAGGGGAAATAAGCCATAGTTGCGACAGTTCATCTGATTGTTCGGCTGAGAATCTAATTTTTATTAATCATGCCACTAATATGAATGATAAAATGTGTTTTGTCACTGATCAATTAAACGCTTTTATTTTTTCTCCTCATGCTGGTGTGGGGTTTGCTAAAAAAACGGCAGTTAACTTACCAGAAATCTCAGGCTCTATATGGACAAAAGAATTAGTATCCGATAGAATTTGTGGCGATAATATCAAACTTTATCAAACCCTAACCTTTGAAAAAATTATTCGCGATTTCCAAATCCTTTCCCCTTACCCCAAAATAACAGAAATCTCGGAATTCAAGCGGGTTGATGAAACGGTGATAGAATCTGAATCTAACAGTAGAATACCTATTGAACCTCCCCCTATGTTTGCCGAGAGTATTCCTTTGTTTATCGATGAAGAATTTAACCCATACTCTCCTTAACTAACTTTTTTCAACAAAGATAAAAACCCCATTCCCATCGTCATCACAACACCCATAATAGTTGAGGATTCAGGCACAGATTGAATATCAGATTGTCTGGCAATAAATTCAACCGTTAATGTTGTCACTTCTGCCCAACCTGTATCATCTTCCCGGCTGGTATAGGTATATCCATTAAAGGCGATATTCCCCATGCCAACAGGGGTGACAAAAACACTGGTGGAATTTTGTTCATTGGAGGGAGAACTTAACAAATTATCATAGAAAACAATGGTTTCTGCTGGTAAAGAATCCAGTGCCATTGTTGTAGTTTGTAAGGGACTACCTAAACTACTGGGGGCAGACTCAAAAATTGTCCCTTGTGCTGCTTCTGTGAGTAAGGTACTTCCTCCCCAAAAATCTTCGTCAAAACTGAACCCAAAAACATCATTAAAAACGGGGATGACTTCTGTTACTTCCCCCACCATCAAAAAACCACCACCGTTATTCACATAGTTTCTGATAACCGTTTGGGTGGCTGAAGGTAAATCAGGGGCAAGCGATAGAAGATTGATATCAGGAATTACAATAACTTGATTATTATCAGCTATTTGTTGCCATATTGAAGCGTCTAAACTATCAAAATCCGTAACAGTATTGCCTTCACTGTTTAATATATTTCTTAAAGTAGTAGATTCTGTTGGCAATGTATAGTCAGAATTGTTAAAATAACCGATAGTAATAGCTGCTGCTTCTAGGGTTGATAATAAATAAAAACTGGTTGAAATTACTGATAAATTTATAAGTTTTATTACGGTATTCATTCTAATAGTTTTTAGATAAAATTAAGGAGCGTTTACGCTCAAGTTTAACTGCTTTTTTTGTCTTTTTCAAGACGAACATATATATTAATCAATTAGATAAGAATGAATCGTATTCCTTGGTGGTTTAATCGAAAAATAGCGATCGCTACAATTACAACAAGCATTGCTATGATAACTACGATGGTACGCTTCATGGGGGGCTTTGAAACCCTAGAATTGAAAAGATATGACTATTTTTGGACAAAAAGAGCGATCGCCACTTGGGATGACCGTATTATCATTGTAGGATACACCCAAGAAGATATCAAGCAATATGGTGAGTCACCCTCGGACGAAATTATCATAAAAGTTCTAGAAAAAGTCAACTCAGCGAAACCCGTAACAGTCGGTTTATTCTTTAGAAGAGAAGCACAACCATCTAGTTTAGAACAGAGGAAATTGCTAAACGAACAAATAGCCTCTATGCCTTCTTTAATAAAGTCTGATAGTAATGATAGAATAGCACCAGAAACCGATAATATAATGCGAAAATTTCCATTTTATAAACGGTTTTCTGATCAACCCCATATCATCTGGGCAGTTAGTAAACACTATTTAGAAAATACGGGTTCTTCTATTACAGAAACAAAAGCTTTAACTAATAAATCCATAACCATTAATTATCCTGACGGGAAAACAGCAACTATCAAACCATTAACGGTATTAAATGATGGTGGTTATAGCAGTTCTGTTGAAGATTTAATGGATTTTCAAGTCTTGATATCTTGGCCTTATTATCGTCAAAGTTTTACGACTTATTCCTTTGATACGATCATCAATAACCCCCCTCCCAATTTTCAAGATAAACTGATTATTGTTGGAGATATGGAGCCGAGAAATATTTTTAAAGCTCCTGTTTACGAAGATAATAACATTTATAGTTTTTTACATAGCTCTGAACTAGCAGGGATCATCATTAGTAATATTCTCCAACAGTCAGATGTTCCTTTTGTTCAAGTATGGAGTGACCCGATAGAGTATCTATATTTGTATGGCTGGTTAATAGCTTCAGGGGCAATAATATTATGGTTATGCGAAGAATTAGATCCAGTGAGAAAGTGGACTAAGTACCTGCTGAGTATTACTATAACCTGGGGAGTATTTTTATTAAGTATTTATGTTATTAGCTTGTTTGTATTCCCTAAACTGTGGATTCCTTCAGTGTTTATCGGGAGAGCAGTAACTTTCAATATTATGTTTGGTGGTTTAGTTTGTTTAGAATTTAAACTAAGAGAAGAACAGCATAAAAGGGTAAAAAAGCAAAAAAAGCTTTTACATGAGCAGCAACAGCGAATCAAAGATAAAGAAAGATTAGAGCAACAACAAAAAATAGAAATAGAAAATCTAAAAAATACGTTACTTGCTCAAGAAAGATTAGCCTTTATCGGAAGGTTATCCCCTTTTGTACATCATAAAATAAAAAATTTATATTCTAATTTTGATCTAAATATTACAGCCAACCGAATCGACATAAATAATTTAGAGCAAGAATTTTATGAGCTTTTAAATCTGTTAGAAACTATCTTAGATGAAGACGAAGCAGATGAGAAAAAAGACAGAATTTTTCGTCTCTTTGAAACTATCAATAAACGATGTATTACTGAAACACAAATTTTTCAATCTGTCAATGATTTATTGAAACGATTTTTACCCAGAATACGGGTAGGAGAGACAGAATACTTACAACCACAGTGGCTTAATATTAACGAAGTTCTCATCGAAAGTAATAAAATTGTGCTATTTGATTTTAAACTAATTAATCAAGATATGGTAGTTGATGTTAACTTAGATTTATCTGAAAATTTACCAGCCATTTATGGACTGCCCTCAGAAATCAGATTTATTTTTTTAAACATTATCGAAAATGCCTATTACGCCCTATGGGAAAAATCACAAACAGACCCTAATTATCAACCCAGTCTTACCATTCGTTCGGAAAGAATGACAGAAGAAACAATAAAAATATTGATTGAAGATAATGGAATAGGAATTCCCGCAAACCTCAGAAAAAAAATTTTTCAACCATTTTACTCAACAAAAAAGAGTCGGGAACAAACCTGTGGCATTGGGCTAACATTAGCTAAAGATATCCTAGAACAACAATACTACGGAACAATCTCTCTCGAACCCATCGAACCGACTTGCTTTGTGATTGAAATACCCATCACTGGAAATGCTCAGTAAACGATATAAAGGTTTGTAAACAAAGCTTGAACCTGACTCCTGCCTCCTGCCTCAAAGCTAGAAAGTTCATAATCTATGTCAATGAAAACGACTATGAGAACCTGATTCCATCGTTTACAATAAAGTAAAGCCCATTTATTCCTAAGCAACGCCCTTAAACAATGTCAGATAAAATCCTAATTATTGATGATGAGTTAGACAAAAGACAAGAATTATATAAACATATATATCAAACATCTCTAGACGAGAATTGGTATGAACTTATCTTTGCAGTTAGTGGTGAAGAAGCATTAGAAATCATCAAAAAAGATAGAAAACAGGAAATCGCTTTGATTGTTTTAGATTTGCGTTTAGATGGGGCTAAATTAGACGGAATTAAGTTTGCGAACACCTTAGCTAAAACCCAATTTCACAAAAAAATAATAGTCTGGACTGGTTATCCAGAATGGGAGAGTAATTTTAGTGATTCGGCAAAATCTCTGATCATTAAAGTGTTCGACCGTGTTGATTATTCTTGCAGTTATCTTAAAGATATTTGTGACACATTTATGCTGGCCCAACAGTTGGAACCGCCTGGGACAGAGGGTTTCAAGACAAAAACCAAAATAATTGGATACAAGGCCATCAGGCAATTAGTTAAATCTCTTCCTGGAGAACAAATCTATAAATTAATATTAGAGGTTATTCGTTTTTTACCCCCTCATTTATTAACAGAATTAAGAACAGAAATCGATAAGGAAACCGATGAAATTTATCAAGCCTCTCTAGAGAGAAATAAGTTGATTTCTTTAATAGAAGAAATACAAGAAACAACCGATATACTCAATGATATTCCACCGGCCCGTGAGTTAC
>JASJBX010000138.1 GCA_030066295.1 Crocosphaera sp. | reverse complement strand
AAAGCCAATCTCTTTGAAAAGAGGGAGGTATTAGAGGGGCTTTTGGACGCTCCAATGCGATACTTTATCGTGTAAAGAATCCCCATCGCCTTGCGTTGGGGTAGTTCAATTTTTCTATTCAACTTAAAGACTTATGCCAGCCAACTCCTCACGAAACTCCATTCCTTTTGAACCCGGTCAGAAAAAAAAGAAGAAACAAAAAAAAGCCCCAGAAACAGTTAAAACTTCGGTCAAAACTCCAGAAAAACGGAAAAAATCTGCTAATGATGCTAGTCTTAGCGCGATTCCCGATGCTGTTAGTAAACGCATGATCAAGCGGATGGCCATCTTTTCAGGAATTCCTACTGGCCTGGGAATGTCCTCATTTTTCGTCTTTTATTGGATAGTGAGTCATGACTGGTTAGATATTCCTACTTCTGCGGTGGGTGCAGTCAGTTTAGGACTGTTTGGTTTAGGGGTGTTAGGATTAACCTATGGTATTTTTTCCTCCTCCTGGGATGAACACCGCGTCGGTGGTTGGTGGGGATGGCAAGAATTTACCCAAAATTTGGGTCGTACTGTTCAAGCATGGCGCAATGCTAGACAAGAAGCGAAAAAAAATTAAAATCGATTCGGGAAAAAGAGCAGATTTAATAAGCAGAAAGGGGGTAAGAGTCCCCCTTTTTACTGGTCAAATGTTGATAAAAATGTCAAACTAATTGAAGTCGTTAAATCTGTCGTTACATCATTATTTGCTCATGTCTGTTACTCAAGATACATCAAAGTCCATTAATTTAAGTTTTTTAACCCTTATTATTTTTGTAGCTGTGGTTATAATTTGGATTGGGTTTCGGGTTCTTTTTCCTAATCTTCCTACCATTTTAGCAGGAAGTCAACCCAATAATTTAGGGGTAACCAATGGGGAATTACTTCCTTGTCCCAGTACCCCTAATTGTGTCACTTCTCAAACAGAAGATGCAGACCATTTTATTAAACCTTTGACCTATCAAGGGGATGCTAAAAAAGCGATCGCTGACTTGAAAAGCATTATCAATCAACAAGAAAGAACTAAAATTATTTCTGAAAGTGATCACTATCTTTACGCTCAGTTTACTACTCATTGGATGGGTTTTGTTGATGATGTCGAGTTTTATGTCAATGAGGAAAAAGAGGTTATTGATGTTCGTTCTGCTTCTCGTTTAGGGGAATCTGATTTAGGGGTTAACCGTCAACGCATCGAAACCATAAGACAGGCATTTCAATCTAAATAATTATTAGGTAATGTGGGCATTGCCCACCCTACATCTTATCATAAAAATATGTTAGAAATTATTATTGATACTATTCAAAAAAGTTCCAATAATTGCATCACTTTTGCTAATTATATGAACTTAGTTTTATATCATTATGAACAAGGTTATTATGCTTCTGGTAAGGTTCATATTGGTTCTCAAGGGGACTTTTTTACCTCCTCATCCTTGGGAGCAGATTTTGGGGAATTATTAGCCAAACAGTTTAGGGAAATGTTAGATAGTATCGATAGTTATGACTCCTTTTCATTGGTAGAAGTGGGTGCTGGTTTAGGAAATTTAACTGCTGATATTTTGAACTATTTTAAGAATAAATATTCTCAGCTTTATCAGAAAATCAATTATATTATAGTTGAAAAATCTTACGGGTTAATTGAAAAACAAAAAAACAATTTAAAAGAATTTGATAATATCAGTTGGAAAACGTGGGAAGAAATAGAAAATCAGTCTCTTATTGGCTGTATTTTTAGTAATGAATTAATCGATGCCTTTCCTATTCATCAAGTTACTGTAAAGAATAAACAATTAAAAGAAATATATGTAACTTGGTATGATAATCATCTCAAAGAAGTGATCGCAGATATTTCCACCCCTCAATTATTAGACTATTTTGAATTAATTGATATCGATATAACTAATGATGCTTACCCAGAAAACTATCGAACCGAAGTGAATTTACAAGCATTAGATTGGTTAAAAACCGTCTCAACAAAACTTAAAAAAGGATTTTTATTAACCATTGATTATGGCTATCAAGCTTTAAAATACTATCATCCCCAACGCTACCAAGGGACATTAAACTGTTATTATCAACATCGTCATCATCATAATCCTTACGTTAATCTAGGCCAACAAGATATTACCGCCCACGTAGATTTTACAGCCTTAGAAAAACAAGGAAACTTATTAGGATTAACAACAGTAGGATTAACCCAACAGGGTTTATTTTTAATGGCCTTAGGACTCGGCGATCGCTTAGCAGACTTATCCAATGGTAACTATACCTTACCAGAAATTCTTAACCGTCGAGATGCCCTCCATCAATTAATTAATTCTACCGGTTTAGGAGGGTTTAATGTCTTAATTCAAAGTAAAGGAATTGAGCAAAATCCTCTCCTAACAGGTTTAAAACAAGACTGACTTGATCTGAGTTTGGAGTTAGGAGATTCACTAACCCTAAAACCTTTTTCTCATCTACTTTTGCCTTTTGACTTTTGTTCGCTAGAGCCGGAACAACGTTTACGGAACTTTCGCGTAGCGGATATCCTCACCTTGACTACCTAAACTTCCACACCTACCCCCCATTACTTAAGGCAAATTTCTCCATTCTTTGACTTAAAGGCTTAGCACTCACAGCACAAGAGTGCTAAATTAACATAAGTGGGAAAAAGGCAACTCCCTTCTCAATCATTGCCAGCAGTCCCACAATAAGGCGTTATAGGAGTAACCAGACAAATATGGCAAAAATTGTATCATTTAGTGATGAATCGAGACGCGCATTAGAACAGGGGGTCAACGCCTTGGCTGATGCAGTCAGAATCACCCTCGGTCCCAAAGGCCGTAACGTACTGTTAGAAAAGAAATTTGGCGCACCCCAAATTGTTAACGACGGAATCACCGTTGCGAAAGAAATTGAACTCGAAGACCCCTTAGAAAATACAGGGGCAAGATTAATCCAAGAAATTGCTTCCAAAACCAAAGAAGTGGCCGGCGACGGTACCACCACCGCCACCGTTATTGGTCAAGCTTTAATTAAAGAAGGGCTAAAAAACGTCATCGCCGGGGCAAACCCTGTGGCCTTGCGTCGTGGTATGGAAAAAACCATGGCCTATCTCGTTAAAGAAATCGAAACCATCGCTAAACCCGTCGAAGGAGATGCCATCGCCCAAGTGGCCAGCGTTTCTGCGGGTAACGACCAAGAAGTGGGTAAAATGATCGCTTTGGCCATGGATAAAGTGACCAAAGATGGTGTGATTACCGTAGAAGAATCAAAATCCCTCAGTACCGAGTTAGATGTGGTAGAAGGGATGCAGATCGATCGCGGTTATATCTCTCCCTATTTCATCACCGATCAAGAACGGCAACAAGTGGAATTTGACGATGCCTTAATCTTGATCACCGATAAAAAGATTAGTGCGATCGCCGATCTCGTTCCCATCCTAGAAAATGTGGCCCGCGCAGGGAAACCCCTCTTAATCATCGCTGAAGATGTGGAAGGGGAAGCCTTAGCCACTTTGGTGGTTAACAAAGCCAGAGGAGTCTTAAACGTGGCTGCTATCAAAGCCCCTGCCTTTGGAGAAAGACGCAAAGCCGTTTTACAAGATATCGCCATTCTTACCGGTGGTAGTGTCATTTCCGAAGACGTGGGCTTAAGTCTCGATACGGTGGACTTAGATATGTTGGGTCAAGCGACCAAAATCAACATGGTTAAAGACAACACCACCATCGTTGCCACCACGGATGATAGAACCAAAGCTGCAGTCCAAAAACGCATTGAACAGTTACGCAAACAAGCGGCTGAAACCGACTCCGACTACGATAGCGAGAAGTTACAAGAACGTATCGCTAAGTTAGCTGGTGGGGTAGCTGTCATTAAAGTAGGGGCCGCCACTGAAACGGAATTAAAAGACCGTAAACTTCGCATCGAAGATGCCCTCAACGCTACCAAAGCAGCCGTGGATGAAGGTATTGTTCCTGGCGGTGGTACCACGTTAATTCACTTAGCCTCGAAAGTTGCTGAGTATAAAAGTAGTCTCACCAATGCGGAAGAAAAAGTGGCCGCTGATCTCGTTGCTAAGGCGTTAGAAGCCCCCTTACGTCAGTTAGCCAATAATGCTGGTTTAGAAGGTTCGGTGATTGTCGAACGAGTCAGAGAAACGGATTTCAACATCGGTTTCAATGCCATGACTGGTGAGTTTGAAGATATGATTGCTGCGGGTATTATTGACCCAGCTAAAGTGGTTCGTTCTGCTTTACAAAATGCTGCTTCTATTGCCGGTATGGTGTTAACCACAGAAGCCCTAGTGGTGGAAAAACCCGAACCCGAACCCCCTGCTATGCCTGATATGGGCGGCATGGGCGGCATGGGCGGCATGGGCGGCATGGGCGGCATGGGCGGCATGGGCGGCATGGGCGGCATGGGTGGCATGGGCTTCTAAAAGCTGCTATCCTTCGTCGATTTACCGTGACACTTTGCCAGAGACGCTAGTGATAGCGTCTCTTCTCGTCTTTTAGTAGTATAAAAAAACTAAAAATTCTTATTGGATCTTTTTTGCATAATTTTACTTAACATCCTAAACTTTGGTTGCTTATTTGGAATTATCGGGCATACTAGGTATAGTAGATATTACATCTCTTAATTAATGAAGATTACGGGCATTAGAAGTTATCTTAACTGGGTGTGAGAAATTTAAAATAATGACTGATGTCTCTGGGAGATAGCAAAAATTCCCATCGTAAGCCGTGAACGTATGGTTTTTTGCTGTCCTACTTTGCCATTGACGAGGAATAGAATCGATGAATCACGGACCAGCTAACCCCGATTTCAAGCACTCGTCTGTTCCTAAATCTCAACAAAAGGAAACGGATTCTGATTGTTCTAGTAGATCAAAAACAGACGAAACAACGAAGATTATTACTGTAAAAACAAGCTCTCTGCACCGGACAAATATGGGGTCATGGACTCCCAAATCTATGAGTTTTCAAGACCAACCTCGGAAAATGGTGAATTCATCTTCTTCGAGAAAAGTCTCGACTCCACCCCGCCCGGTTTTGTTGTGGGAAGTTTTGACGACAGTTGCTTTGTTGATGGTGGCTTTGTGGATGCAAGGGTTACCCGCCCGACAGATACCACATAGCACACAAGAGAATACTTTCCCCTCTTTTGAGATGGTGCAGCCAGAAATGGAGTTTTAAGTCGACTGATATCTTCCACCAGGACGGAAAACCTCAATAATCAAGCCAAGGAAATCAATTCTTGCACGGTTACACTTAAAATCAATGCTGTTCCCTATTCTCCGTTCCCTATACCCTCTCTTAACTAGCTAGTTTTGTCTCAGGTGCAAGATGTGAGTCAAGGGATGGATTGCTGAAATTTGAGTTTTCCATAATAATCGTGGCTAGGGGTTGACACTGATGTTAAAAATTATGTATTATTAAGAAATGCAAATAGCTTTGTCGTTCATCTCTACATTGTTAGGACAAAACACAGTGAAGGGACGGAAGTAGGCTCGAAACAAATAGTCGAAGGAACGCTTAAACTGTCACTCAACACGAGGTTGCAACATAACAATGCTTATCATTTCTTTAATCACTTTAGCAATTGCTTCAGTGTCTGCTTTCCTGAGTCTTAACTTAAAGGAAGACGTAGTTAGAGCGTCTATGGCCTGTGTCGCTGTGCTATCTTCTCTGCTGACCCTAATTTTTGCCCCTTGGGTTCTAAAACTGAGTATTGTGGCCATTCCCCTAGTTATCGATAGACTCAATAACCTAACCACAGAAGAATCCCCTAACTAGCTTATGTCTGAATCACCGGTCACACAACACAATCAAATTAAAAGTGAGAGGCTTTGTGAGTCTCGGTGTCGAACTTAAACCGTTTCGAGGCATTCGTATCCCCATAAAGATTCAACGTCACAGTTGGTTCATTCCCTATCGCTTCGACACCATGAATGGCTTCTGTGGTGAAACTAACGATATCCCCGGCTTGAAAAGTTTGTTGACCAACTTTTTCAATGTCTTGGGGATATTGGTTTGTGGGGACGGGTTTCCAAAAGGTATTTTTTTGTTGTCCCTGTAACGTGGCCACCACCCCCCAGGTTCCATGATTATGAATGGGGGTGCTACTTCCGGGTAACATGATTTCTGTTTGTAGGGTTAAAGGATAGCCAGGTTCATCATAAAGCAATTTAACCTCTGTTCCCATTTCAGGTGAAGCAGTGGGAACCTCTTGACTTATCCAATAAACATTAAGGAGTAACTTTCGCATCAAACGACGGAGAGTGGGAAGATATTCGCTTTCTGGTTGCTGAGATATCTCCGCTTGGTTAACAATATCATCTAATTCTGTCAAAAACCGATGCAGTCGATAGGATGTGGTTGGGGTCAATAGGTCCCACTGTCGGGGAGAGGGGAACGATAAACATTCACCATTATCTCGAACCAGCCAATCTTGTTGTGGCATATTATCAGTCTCCTGTCGCCGATTTGAAAGCACGTTGTTCCCTAACAGTCAATCATACGCTAAAGTCAAAGAGGATAGGACTAGAGTTCAATGAAATTTAACGTTCCTTGAGTCTTAATCCGTGATGTTGTTGTTTTAAGGGTGATGACCCCTATGGAAGATAAACAAAAAACAAACAGAGATAAAGCGATTCAACGGGAAATTTTAGCAGGGCGTAAATTTTCCTTAGCTGAAGCGATTGGTAGAGAAGGGGGAGACTTTTTAAAAGGGGAATCTCCTGTGCCAAAATTGGTGCAAGCGACCACAGAAATTAACACCTTTATTGCTATCAATTTACAGGATTCATCTGGGGCGTTACAGGCCGTTTTACAAACTTGGGTCAGCACCGATGATGCACAGGTTAGTCAAAATTTAGAGCGTCCCTTACAAGCATTAAAACAAATGTTAGATAAGATTGTCAACAATTCTGAATTACTGTATGAATTAGTGAGACAAGTGGATTTTCAATGGGGAAAAATGTACGATGAACGTCCTTATTTTCAGTCCCCAGGACAACCGCCTCATCCTAACGATGAATATACCCATGAATCCGTCGAAGAAAAATTGAAAGTTTTGCTCAATAAGTTAGAACAATAAAAAAACAATTATGGTATAATCCCTTGAATAAAATAACAAGAGAGTTTATTATGTCTAATCAATCTATGATTTCCTCTTGGAAAGAACTATTAGAAAATTCAAAAAATAAAACAACGGTAAAATGGCAAATTAGATCAGAACAAATCCCCTCTAATGTTGCTACATCTAGTTATCTTAATGATGATAGTCAAGGAACAAAATCAGCAGTGCTGTTATACCGTGATACAAATGCTTGGTGTCCCTTTTGTGAAAGGGTGTGGTTAGCTTTAGAAGAAAAACAGATTCCTTTTGAAGTAGAGTTGATTGATTTGGGAAATAAACCAAAATGGTACACCGATTTAGTTCCTACTGGTTTAGTCCCTGCGGTCAAAATTGAAGGGGAATTAGTTTATGAATCAAAGTCAATTCTTTTAAAGTTAGAAGAGACATTTAACCCCCCTGCATTGTTACCAGAAGATTCTCAAGAAAAAGCGATCGCCTTAGAGATGATTGAAACCTGTGAAACAGGGGGTTTTTCTAAAGCTGGCTATCAATTTCTCTTAGGAAAACCTTTCAATTCATCAACAGACGAATTACCGGATGACCAGTCAATGACTGACCTAAAAGCTAACTTTGAAGCCGAGGTTGAGCAGTTAGAAAAAGCCTTAGAAAAGTATCCGGGTGATTACTTTATGAGGAAGTTTAGTTTGGTGGATATCATGTATATTCCTGCCCTCAAAAGATTATCGGCTAATTTACCTGTGTTTCGGGGATATCATTTACGAGGAAATGAAAAATATCCTTTGCTGAATCGTTGGCTTGAAGCGATTAATAAACGTTCAACTTATCGAAAAATAAAAGCAGATGATCGGACTCATAATTTAGTGATGAAAAATATATTTAAACTGCAACCGATTGACAATAATATTCAAGTTATGCCAGATAATAATCAGAGTGATAGTGAACAAGATCGCCTCGAAGCAGTGGCGAAATTAAGTGATAATCATAACAATGTTTGCCAAGATATTCTCAAAAATTCTGGGATTAAACGCTGGATAACTGAAGAAAATTTAGAGCAGGTTGAAGAATATATTGATTCATATTTGAGATTATTAGCCAACCAATTGCTCCATAATTATTCTTCACCCTTAGCCGATGAGCAACTGATGAAAAATAACGAAGTAGCAGTGATTGGTGCAGTCTCCCTGTCTTATATCAGAAATCGGGTTTGTGTTCCCCGTGATTTAACGGCAGGTGCAGCGAATCAATTTAGGGATGCCATTGATAAGATATTGAAATCTCTTTATTCATCGTCTTTTTAAAGCTAATAATAAGGTGATAATTAAACATTAAAAGTTTCTCTTTCCCCTCTTCTGTCTTCTGCCTCATCTCAACTGTAAAATTTATTTTGATCGAGATATTTATTATGTCTAGTGTTAGTTTACTATCAGCCCATTCCTACGATCGCCCGTTGTTAAAAGCCTCCTTAGAACAACTTTTAGAACCCTTGGGCGGCATAAAATCCTTTGTCAAACCAGGACAAAGAGTGCTACTTAAACCCAACTTATTAACCGGCAGTCGCCCCACCAAAGAATGTGTCACCCGTCCGGAAATCGTCTATTGTGTCGCCCAACTGGTTCAAGAAGCAGGAGGAACGCCCTTTTTGGGGGATAGTCCCGCCTTTGGTTCGGCCCGTGGGGTGGCCTTGGCCAACGGTTACGGACCGATGATGGAAGAATTGGGTTTAGAGGTGGTGGAATTTCAGGGCAAACGTTACACCCATGAGAGTGATAATTTTAGCCATTTGCGCCTTTCTAAAGAAGCGATGGATGCAGATGTGGTGATTAACTTACCCAAAGTTAAATCCCACGTTCAATTAACCTTGACGTTGGGGGTGAAAAACTTGTTTGGTTGTGTTCCGGGTAAAATGAAGGCTTGGTGGCACATGGAAGCCGGAAAAGATGCCAACCGTTTTGGGGAAATGTTGGTGGAGACAGCCAAAGCGATCGCCCCGAATTTAACCATTATTGACGGTATTATCGGTCATGAGGGCAATGGACCGAGTAATGGGGAACCGAGAGAATTGGGGATTTTAGGGGCTTCTAGGGACGTTTTTGCCTTAGATTGCGCCCTGATCGCAGTGTTAAACGTGCCTCATTCCTCTATCCCTACCTATGTGGCCCAACAACGCCTCGGGTTAACCAGCAATCTTGCAGACATAGATTTTCCTTTATCTCATCCCCATCAACTACAAGTGAATGATTGGCGTTTACCGGAACGAACCATGGCCATTGATTTTGGACTGCCTCGGGTTATTCGTTCCACCTTTAAACATTTATATATTCGTTTAGTGCGGGAACCTCTTAAGATTTCTTAAGGAGAAAAATTCTGATATTCTCGAAAAATTGAAACTTTTTTCCAGCCCGATAAGTCTTTAGGGCATATTCCTAAACAACATAGGTCTATTTTTTTTCTGTGCATGGATATTGTTCAATCGTTATGTGGTGTATGATTAGCTGAGGGACTAAGACACTGATGATTAATCTTCTTAAAAAAAATCAATCTTTATTAATACTTATTATATTATTTAGTTTAATTGCTAGTGCTTACGGGTTGATTGTTATCAAAGATTTTCTCCACCCTTTAGCTGGGGAGGGAGATATTCCTGTTTGGCCGTATATCGGTTATTATTTCGCCAAAAATCTCAGTTTTAATCCTTGGCCTCATTTAGATTTAGTTAATAATCAAGCCTTTTATCCTTATGGGGTTAATCATGTTTTTCAATCCTGGGTGATTGAAGAAAACCTGATTTATTCTGTTCTTTATTCTTGGTTTGGGGAAGGACCTTGGCTACAGATTATTACCTTGTTTTCTGTATTATTGAGTGCGGTAGGTGTCACTGCTTTATTAACAGTTGATTATGGATTAATTCGAGCGGGGGGTGCTGGATTAATCATGACATTTTTTAATTTTTATGGAATTCATAAATACCCTAAGCATCTCAATTTTTGTTTTTTACATTGGACAATTTTTAGCTTTATCACTGATTTTCTGATTGTGAAACGATTTGTGATGAGGCAGCCGATTCCTTTGCGATTAATTTTAATACGGATAGCCTTAGTTTTCTTATGTTTGGGTCAGGATTTAGGCTATATTGCCGGTTATGCTTTTCTGTCTTTCACCCTTTCCTTTTCCTATATATTTCTTTTACTGATTTACCGCGAATTAACTGAAAGATTATCAATTATACAAATGATTAAAAATAGTTGGAAAAACTATCAATTAGAGTTTTCCCAATTTCCGCGTCAGTGTTTATTGTTAATCGTTATTATTGCAAGTTTTGCGTTTTTATATGTTCCCCTTGCTCTGCAAATTGTTCAAGCTGCGCGACTACCTGAACTAGCGAATATACCCATTAATAACCAAACTTGGACTAATCCTTTACGATTATTTATTCCTTGGTTACCTAATCTAAATCCTGAACCTCGTTATCGAGATACCTTTAAAGATT
>JASJBX010000137.1 GCA_030066295.1 Crocosphaera sp. | reverse complement strand
AGAGATTGTTGGTTATTTTGAAAAAAGAACGACTAATGCAGTCGTAGAAGGAATTAATAACCGCTTAAAAGTGTTGAAACGTTGTGGTTTTGGTTTTAAAAACTTCAATAACTTCAAAAATAGAGCTTTATTATTTTGGAATTTAGCTAATAGTTTAGCATAGTATGTACTGGAGAACCGTTTTTTCGTTCCTCCCCATTTTTCCGAAAACGGGGTCTTATGCCTATGTTACCCTAATAATGTTAAGTTAAGTAACAATCATTAATTGTTTGATCACTCCACTATGGCTGTTTCTCCCAACCCAAAGTTTAAGCAATCTGTCAAGCATCTCAAAAGTAATGATAGGGTCTTGATGTTTAAACTCATACCCTATATCCGTCGTAATCCTCGCCTATTATTATTATCTGTAAGCCTATTATTCCCCTTATCCATTGCAGGGGCAATACAACCTTTGATTATCGGACAGGCAGTTTCTTTATTGCGTCAAGAAGGGAGTTGGGGCTTTTTAGAAAAGTTATCCTTAGAACAAGGATTGCAATTTTTAATTATTGTCTTATTAATAACTATTATTGTTCGTTTAGTTTGTACCTCTTCTCAAGGATTTATTGTTCAAAAATTAGGACAAAACATCACAGCATCTATTCGGGAGGATTTATTTACTCATGTTACTTCTTTAGGAACCAGTTTTTTTAATCGAACGCCGGTGGGACGTTTAATTACTCGTTTAACCAGTGATGTTGAAGCACTAGGCGACGTTTTTGCTAGTGGGGCGATTGGGGTAATTAGCGATACTTTTTACATCCTTTTTATCATTGTTACCATGTTCACGGTTCAGCCTATCTTAGCCTTAATGTTGTTATTAATGATGCTTCCCATTAGCGGATTAATTGTCTATTTTCAGGGACAATATCGCAAAGCTAACTATAAATCAAGGGAAAAACTATCAGAACTTAATTCCATGTTGCAGGAAAATTTAGCAGGAATTAATGTGGTGCAATTGTTCAGACGGGAACAGTTTAATAGTGAGTTATTTCGAGTGATTAATGGTGAATATCGCCAGGCAACAGATAAAACTATTTTTCATGATTCGGCGGTTTCTGCTACCTTAGAATGGATTAGTTTAGTAGCTATTGCTGCTGTTCTTTGGTTGGGAGGTATTTATATTATTAATGATACGATTACCTTCGGAACTTTATCAGCATTTATTTTATATGCTCAACGTCTGTTTAATCCCTTACGTCAATTTGCGGATAAATTTACCATGTTTCAGGCTGGTTTCACGGCCATTGAACGCATTACAGAATTAATGAAAGAACCGATAGAAATCAAAGAAAGTGATAAAAATATTCAATTTCTAGACAGTCGAAAATATCAGGATAGAATAGGAGAAATTTGTTTTGATAATGTTTGGTTTGGCTATAAACCAAATGAGTTTGTTCTTAAAGACTTAAATTTTATTATTTCTCCAGGGGAAAAAGTCGCCTTAGTGGGTCCAACGGGTGCAGGTAAAAGTTCGATTATTCGTCTTCTTTCTCGTTTATATGAACCCACAAAAGGACGAATTCTTATGGATGGTATTGATATTAGAGATATTTCTAAGAAAGAACTCAGGAAATACGTCGGAATGATTTTACAAGAGAGTTTTCTATTTGCAGGAGATGTCAAACGTAATATTACTTTAGGAGAAAATTATTCCTTAGAAGAGGTAGAAAACGCAGCTAAATTAACCAATGTTCATCGTTTAATTGAACAGCTTCCCCAAGGTTATCATACTCAACTAAGGGAAAGAGGAACTAATTTATCGGGGGGACAAAAACAACTATTGGCCTTTGCAAGAGTCGCTATTCGTAACCCTCATATTTTAGTGTTAGACGAAGCAACCGCCAGTTTAGATGTCCAAACCGAAGCCTTAATTCAAGAAGCTTTACAGAAGCTATTAATTAATCGAACAGCCGTAATTATTGCCCATCGTTTATCCACCATTCGCGATGTGGATAAAATTTTTGTCCTCAAAGAAGGCAGTATCATTGAATCAGGTACTCATCAACAATTACTCCATCAAAAGAGCTTATATCATAATTTATATCAACTACAAATGATGGGACATGAGGAGATCAAGAAATAGTAACTACTCAATTTAAGGATCATTTTTGCCAATCAAATCAATAACAGCATTAATCAAAGTATCATCATGAAAACTACTTTTTGTTAAATAATAATCTGCCCCCGCTTCTAACCCTTGTAAACGATCTTCTTCTCGATCTTTATAAGAAACAATAATCACAGGTATTGATTTTAATTGAGGATTACTTTTAATATTATGGACTAATTTAATCCCATTCATACGGGGCATATCAATATCACTAATGACTAAGTCATAATTACCCACACGAACCGCATTCCATCCCTCCATACCATCAACAGCCACATCAACTTTATACCCTTTATTTTCTAACAATTTTCTCTCCATTTCTCGTACTGTAATTGAATCATCAACCACTAAAATATTTTTACTCGACTTCTGCCAATTGGTTTCTTCTTTCGTCTTCACATGGTTAATAGAAATATTAGCTAAAATCTTATCAAGAGAACGCACTAAATCCAAAACATCAATAATTAAAATGGGTGAACCATCTTCTAATAAAGCAGCCCCAGTAATATCCTGAACCTTACCCAAACGAGGATCTAAGGGACGAACCACTAAACTTTTTTCTCCTAAAAATCGATCAATAACTAATCCGTAACGATTCATTTGATCGCTAACAACAATAACCGATAAAGGTTCTGTCGGAGTAGAATTTGAAACTAATTCCAACACTTGTTCAGCGCGAACTAAACCAATATTTTGATTATTCAAGGTAAAATATTGTCGATTTTCAACCGAATAAATGTCTTCAAATTTGAGGGTTAAAATCTGATCAATCCGAGACAGAGGAAAGGCATAGGGTTCTCCTGCAATTTCCACTAATAACGTACGAATAACCGATAAGGTTAAAGGCAGTTGAAAATGGAAATTCATGCCCTTTCCTGGTTTGGAAATGGCCTGAAGATTGCCCCCCACCTCTTGAACCATGGTTTTCGCAATATTTAAACCCACACCCCGCCCCGAAATTTCAGTAACTTGATTGGCCGTTGAAAAGTTGGGTAAAAAGATAAATTCCATCAATTCTGCCTCATTTAATTGTCGAGACATTTCTTCGGTGACCAATCCTTTTTTCACAATGGACTGTCGTAATTTCTCGAGTTCGATGCCTTTCCCATCATCAGCAATGGTAATCGATAACATTCCGAAACGATGGGCCGCTTCTAAACGAATAGTCCCCTCTCGAGGTTTTCCCTTGGCAACTCGTTCATCAGGCAATTCAATCCCATGATCAATGCCATTGCGTAAAATTTGGGTTAGGGGAGCTTCTAATTTTCTTAAAATATCTCGATCCACCATGGTTAATTTCCCGACAATTTCCAATTTCACCCGCTTATTTAATTGTCTGGCTAAATCCCGAACCATCCGAGGAAAACTACTCACCCCTTCTTCAAAAGGACGCATATGAGTGGCAATAACTTCTCGATATAAACGATCCGATAAATTAAAAGAACGATAGCTAAACTGTTCTAAAGCATTCAAGCGATCGCTGAGAATTGCCCGACATTCCCGTTCTTTATGAACCACATCAGTAAAATAGTTTTCTGCTTCTTTTGACAAAGGGGTGTGGGTTAAACTGACTTGTAACTGTTCTAATAATTGTGATAACTCTAATTGACTTTTTTTTAATTGCAAAAAAGACTCAGATAAGGGAACTAATGCCGTCGCCTCTACTAAAGATTCCCCCGCTAACCCCATCAGACGGTTGAGATTCTCTGTGGTTACCCTAACAAAGCGATCTTTAGAACTGCTTATGGCGGAGCTAGGGTTTAAAGAGGTCGTCGACACCAACTCCTCTTGCTCCCTCGACAAAGTATCTGAGGTTAAGGTATTGACCTCCTGGATGGGTTCCGATTCTTCATCTACCCAGGCAATCACCTGATCGGGTTGGGATGATGGGGTTTCAACGATTGGCTTCTTGTTGGGATTGGGGGGCTTTTTGTTCTCGTGACTAAAAAGAATCGTCTCCTCATCATCTTGAGGAAAGACATCATCGATGGATAGATCAAACTCAGGCAGGAGATCATTGTCCGTTTCTTGATCATCATTATCCATTACTTGATCATCGTCTGCTATCTCAGGAACCGTAACCTGGGGTTCGGTCGGAGGGGTGATCACCGCCGTTTCCGTCGCCTCTTGAGTCGCAACACCAGGGGATGATAGGGGTTCCTGGGGCTGAGGATTCATGATTGAGGCGATGGCCTCAACAAGTTTCTGGGCTTTAGCTTCTTGTTCGGTTAACCAGGCATTAAACTGCTCCTGTTCAACCTCTCCAATAGATTGTAAAAAATCTACCCCCTGCAAGAGAAAATCGATATGGTTAGGGGTGAGGGTAATGTTTCGCTCCATGGCCGCCATGAAACAGTCTTCCATCACGTGGGCAATTTTCACCGCCGGCTCAATTTGGACAATTCTGGCCGCCCCCTTAATGGAATGGGAAGCCCGCATTAAGGCTTCTAATAAGGAGATAGAACCTTTGGCATCAGGAGAGTCTTGCAGTTGGCTTTCTAGGGTGAGAAGGTGATCATTGAGAACTTCTCCTTGCGTTTCCACTTCCAAGCTAAACAAGTCCAACATGGAAAAATCACTCAGATCCATTTTGTCGTTCACGACTGACCTCCTAAAAATGCTTTGACAAACCTTTGAACCATGTCCCTACTCTTTTACACTGTTCCCGATCATCAACATAAATTTATAAATAGTTGCAAATTGTTACAAATAAGGTTAAGATTGCTTAACGGTCAACGAGCTAGTGTGATAAACCAGCCGTTGCCATTGTTACACCTGATGGGGAAAACGAAAGAATTATCGTGATCAGCCTAGGGCTATTCGATGGAAACAACTAATCGTAAGACTTTTACTCTGGATATTGGTTGAAATATCCTTGAATTTTCTGGGATTAGACGATTTAGCCGATTATAGCGAATTTGTTTTTGAGCGTCACTTCATTGTCTTCTCTGGTTAATTGGAAGATGACAAGATTCCCACTGCAATGAGACAATAGAACCGCTAAAGTTAGGAAAAATAGATGCTTAAGTCTCTCAGAATTCTTGTCGTTACTATAATTAGTTTAACCCTATTTAGTTGCTCTGTCGGCCTAGGTGGTTTACAAAGTTATGTCGATGCAACGGATGGTTATCAGTTTCTTTATCCGAGTGGTTGGGTTGGAGTCGATGTCAAACAGTCGTCTCAAGGGGTTGATGTTATTTTTCGGGATCTCATTGAAGAGAGCGAAAACTTGAGCGTTATTGTTAGTAAAGTAGATGAAGAAAAAACCTTGACCGAATTAGGAACTCCCACAGAAGTTGGGTATTATTTATTAAAACAAATGAATAATCAAGCAGAAAATGGGCGTAAGGTGGATTTAATTAATGCTGAATCACGGGAAGTAGAAGGAAAAAATTATTATAATTTAGAATATGAAGTGACTTTACCTAATCAACCAAAACGTCATAATCTTGCTAGTATTGCTGTCAGTCGGGGTAAACTTTTCACTTTTAATTTATCTACGTTAGAAAAACGTTGGGATAAGGTTAAAAATTTGTTTGAAACATCCGTGAATTCCTTTTCCGTCTATTAATTGTGTTGATAATAATAGGTATAATCTAGATAGAGATGTTGTTAAACGATGTGATCCCTTCCCTTTTTGATCAAAGTTGGTCTAAACAAGGAGAAATTGAACAGTTTAGCAATATCTTTTGTTTATTATGTAACAACTGCTAACCTATGAATTCCTCTCCTCCTTTTGTCCTTGCTTCTGCTTCCCCTGCACGTCTTAAACTACTCAAAACTGTAGGGATTAATCCGATTGTTTGTTCCAGTAATTTTGATGAATCTCAAATTACAGAAACAAATCCTCTAAAATTAGTGCAAATTTTAGCACAATGTAAAGCAGAAGTTGTCGCTCAAAAATACGAAAATTGTTTAGTCTTAGGATGTGATTCTGTTTTAGGGATTGATAATAAGATTTACGGTAAACCTAAATCGCCAGAAGAAGCGATCGCCCGTTGGCAAATAATGAGAAATAATCAAGGATTATTGTACACTGGCCATGCTCTTTTAGACGGGAAAAAACAAAAAACGTTACTCTCTTGTGGTGTTACCAAAGTCTATTTTGCTGATATCGATGATCACACAATTGAAGCTTATGTCAACACAGGAGAACCCCTAAAATGTGCCGGTAGTTTTGCCTTAGAAGGAAAGGGAAGTGCCTTTATTGAAAAAATTGAAGGGTGTCACAGTAATGTAATTGGTTTGAGTTTACCGTTGTTACGAGAAATGTTACAAAAATTAGATTATTCGATTCAAAGTTTTTGGTAGTCTGATAAAATTAACCCTATTGATTAAATAAATAACAATTATTATGAATACAGATACCCATCTCTCTCCCGAACAATATCAACAAAAAATGCAAAAACGGAAAGAAATTCAAGCCCAACGTCTGGCAGAAGCATCCCAAGAAAAAGGACTAATTATTGTTAATACAGGGACTGGAAAAGGAAAAACTACCGCAGCGTTAGGAATGGTAATTCGATCCCTTGGTCATGGCTTTAAAGTGGCTATTATTCAGTTTATCAAAGGAGCTTGGGAACCAGCAGAAAAAGCGGTTTTAAGTCAATGGGAAACCCAACTGGATTTTTTAGCCATGGGGGAAGGGTTTACCTGGGAAACCCAAGATCGAGAAAGGGATATTTTAAAAGCAGAACAAGCTTGGGAAAAAGCCGTTTCATTTATTAATAACCCTGATTATCATTTAGTCTTATTGGATGAAGTCAATGTCGCCTTAAAACTAGGCTATTTACAAGCAGAAACTGTGGTAAAAACCCTCAAAGAAAAACCAGAATCCACCCATGTTATCTTAACAGGAAGAGGCGCACCGTCAGCAATAATTGAAGTCGCTGATCTCGTCACAGAAATGAAATTAATTAAACATCCTTTTAAAGAACAAGGGATCAAAGCGCAACCCGGTATTGAATTTTAAGAACTTGAATTATTTAAAAAATAAAGCTACAATGATGAATTGTGAGTTTTTGCAAAGGCTATGAATGTACAAGAGATTATCAAAGACATAGAATCGGAATATATCAAGACGGACTTACCCACCATTCACGTTGGGGACACAGTTAGAGTCGGGGTACGGATACGAGAAGGGGGAAAAGAACGGGTTCAACCCTACGAAGGGACCGTTATTGCTATGCGTAATGGTGGCATCAACGAAACCATTACCGTGCGGAAAACCTTCCAAGGGGTAGGGGTAGAACGGGTGTTTCTCCTTCATTCCCCCCGTATTGCCGATATTAAAATCATTCGTCGGGGTAAAGTCCGTCGGGCGAAACTGTACTATCTCCGCGATCGCGTCGGTAAAGCCACCCGTATCCGTCAGCGTTTTGATCGCCCTGTCTAACAGAACTGCAAAAATAGCGCATACAAACCACCCAAAAGGCTCGAACTGCGCTATAATGATTAAGGCTCAGAGCATAGTCCTCGACTATGACTCCAACCATGCGCTCTTAGTTCAGTTGGTAGAACGCAGGTCTCCAAAACCTGATGTCGGGGGTTCAAGTCCTCCAGGGCGCGTTTTAAACATCGCTGTTAGGGGTATGATCAGATCATGATTTTACCCAAGGAAGATCATGAAAATTTTGGTATTGAACGCGGGATCGAGTAGTCAAAAAAGTTGTCTCTATCGTATAGAAGAAACCACCTTACCGAAACATCCCCTTAAACCGATATGGACAGGACATATTGATTGGACTGTGGCAGAAAAAGAAGGAATTTTAACAGTAAAAGCCAATGACATTAAACAAGAAATCGCCTTAGATGTCGTTAATAAAAGCGAAGCCATTCCCATAATGCTTAACACCTTAATTGCAGGAAAAACAAAAGTAATTGAGCAATTAAGTGAGATTAATGTGGTGGGTCATCGAGTGGTTCATGGGGGTATAAAATATACAGACGCGACCAAAATAACCCCAGAAGTTAAAGCAAAAATTGCTGAATTAATTCCCTTAGCCCCTAATCATAATCCCGCTCATATTGAAGGAATAGAAGCCATTGAGAAAGTATTAGGGAATGTGCTGCAAGTGGCCATGTTTGATACCGCGTTTCATCAAACCATTGCCTTAGAAAATGCAGCTTATCCCCTACCCTTTGAATGGTTAGAAAAAGGAATCCGTCGTTATGGTTTTCATGGTATTAGCCATGAATATTGTGCCAAACGGGCAGCCGAGATTTTAAATCGACCCTTATCTTCCCTAAAAATAATTAACTGTCATCTGGGGAATGGCTGCTCGTTAACTGCTATTAAAGATGGAAAAAGTGTGGATACTACTATGGGATTTACTCCCCTAGAAGGACTGATGATGGGAACCCGTAGCGGTTCGATTGATCCGGCTATTTTGATTTATTTAATGCGAGAATATGGCTTAACTGCCGATGAATTAAATACCCTCTTAAATAAAGAATCCGGGTTAAAAGGAGTGTCAGGTATTTCTGCCGATGTTCGGGCTATTTTAGAAGGAATGAAAGCCCATAATTTTCGCGCTCAATTAGCCTTTGATATGTATATTCATCGTCTGCGATCGCAGATCGGGTCTATGTTAGCTGTCTTAGGGGGATTAGATGCTTTAATTTTCACCGCAGGAGTCGGAGAAAATGCCGTTTTAGTGAGAGAAAAAGCCTGTGAAGGTTGGGACTTTTTAGGACTGAAATTAGACAAAATAAAAAATGAATCCTTCCCTGTGGACGAAGATATCGCGACCAAAGACTCATCGGTAAGAATTTTAGTTATTCATACCGAAGAAGATTGGGCCATCGCTCAACAATGCTGGCAACTCTGTAACTGATAACAAATACCTATCATTTCTTTACAATCTGACAAACTGTGTTACCATCTTGGATGATTGACTCATTAACTAAATTATGCAGAGGCGAGACAATCACAGTCGGTGGAGGAGTTTACAGGAGCGACCCAAAAAATGTCAGAGACAAAACAACCCCTAACATCCCAACGAAGCACCTTTAAGCCCATTCGTATTGGGGTAATTGGAGTGGGTAATATGGGACAACATCACAGCCGAATTCTTAGCTTACTCAAAGATGTAGAACTGGTCGGCGTATCTGATGTCAATGTCGAACGGGGGATCGATATTGCCAGTAAATATCGAGTCCGTTTTTTTGAGAATTATCAGGATCTCCTACCCCATGTAGACGCAGTGTGTATTGCCGTTCCCACTCGCCTACATCATTCCGTCGGCATGGACTGTTTACGGGCGGGGGTTCACACCCTAATTGAAAAGCCCATCGCTGCCAGCATCGCCGAAGCTGAGTCTTTGGTGAATGAAGCCGCCAGTTCTAATGGTATTTTACAAGTGGGTCATATCGAACGCTTTAACCCTGCTTTCCAAGAACTCAGTAAAGTCCTGAAAACAGAGGAAGTTTTAGCTTTAGAAGCCCACCGCATGAGTCCTTATTCCCAACGGGCGAACGATGTTTCTGTGGTTTTAGATTTAATGATCCACGACATCGACTTATTACTAGAATTAGTCAGATCACCAGTGGTGAAGTTAACCGCGAGTGGCAGTTGTGGTTCAAACTCCGGTCATCTTGATTATGTAACGGCTACTTTAGGCTTTGCCAATGGTATTGTTGCTACCCTAACAGCTAGTAAAGTAACCCATCGTAAAATCCGCCGTTTAGCAGCCCATTGTAAAAACTGTTTAACCGAAGCGGATTTTCTCAACAACGATATTCTGATTCATCGACAAACCACAGCTAACTATAGCACCGACTACGGACAAGTGTTATACCGTCAAGACGGACTAATCGAAAAAGTACACACCACCAAAATTGAGCCTCTGCACGCAGAATTAGAACATTTTGTCCATTGTGTTAGAGGAGGGGATCAACCCTCTGTAGGGGGAACTCAGGCATTGAAAGCGTTACGTTTAGCTAGTTTAATCGAACAAATGGCTTTAGATGGCAAAGTTTGGCAAAATTCTGACCTGAGTTATCAGTATCTTAACCCTTCTCAAATAAGTGTGTGATCAGCAATTAGACACGAACGAATGAAAAAGGCGATCACCATGATCGCCTTTTTTGCTGTAAAAAGGGGTTTAAACAGTTGCTAACTCAGGTTGAGGGCGTTTGCTGTTGCGAATTCCTTCAATGGCTTCTGCATAGTCGGGTGCTTTAAAAACAGCCGATCCAGCGACAATCGCATTCGCCCCTGCTTCTAACACTTGCCAGGTATTACCAGGCTTAAGTCCACCATCCACTTCAATCCAGGGATCAAGTCCTTTTTCGTCGCACATTTGACGCAATGTGCGAATTTTAGCCACCATTTCAGGAATAAAGCTTTGACCCCCGAAACCAGGGTTAACACTC
>JASJBX010000136.1 GCA_030066295.1 Crocosphaera sp. | reverse complement strand
ATCAATTGATTATTCTATTTTTGCTATTCGAGAAATTCAAGATTTAGATAATCTTCATAGTGTTGAAGTCTTAAAAAGAATATTGCTTAAAGAAATTGCTTATTTAAGAAAAAAGAGTGTTTTTGCTAGTTTGGGACTGGATAGTAAAACAACTAAAATTAATTTATCTGAGAGTTTAGCGAGTCATTATAAAGCATTTGTTACCAAGGATAAAGAAAGCATGAAAATGATACAAGCAGGAAGTTATGCTTATAGTTTTTATAATTTTCTTAAATCAAATCATTTACTAGAAGATGATGAAACTATCAATGTAAATATTATTGGATATAGCGATCGCGGGATTAGTTCTTTAACTTTAACAGATGAAGAAGAACATATCAATATACTCAAAACTTGCTACGATATTTATACTGATAAACAACCAGAAGAAGTATCAACAGCGCGTGAAAAGATTTTAAAAAAAATTAAACGTGAAGCAGCAAAAAGTTTTACTAATGGAAGCAGTTTTTTTAAGCAACTGATGAATGTTTCTAGTCAAGGGATACAGTCTTTTTTCCATGAAGAAACCATTGATAATTTTTTGAGTCCTATTGATACCCTTCCCACAGAAATATCTAATAACTTAAATTTAGATCCTAAACTAGACTTGAGAAATGCACATAAAGAACTGATTCAAAGAGAATTAGAATCTGATAAACCCTATTTATTTTTAACAGGAAATCCTGGGATTGGTAAAACAACTGCTATTACAGAGTTTCTTAAACAACCTCGTATAACAGATGAAGGATTTTTGTTTTTTTATATTAGTCCGAGAACACAAGTTAACTTAGACATTTTTGAAAAATTTACCGATAAACAGACGAGTGAACTATATAATGATAAACTTTTTGCTATTACCACTAACTCTATACTTATTAAGTCTAATGATGGTAATTTGACGGTTAATTATCGTTCAAATATGTATCAAGATAAGCGTCTTGAATATAATAATGTATATTTTATTCATCAAAATCATGAACTAGACTATAAACCCTCAAATCTTACTGATACCTACCGTCATAATGAAGATACAATCAAAGATCAAGCGGTAAAAACCAAGGGGGTTTTACAAAGTATTTGTGAAGCAACTAATACCCTGATAAAAAATGAAATCTCTAATAATATTATTGCTACAGTTGCTATGCAATCATTCAAAAAAACGACAGGGGGTAAGAATACATTTTCAGCACATTTTAACAAAATATTTAATAGTGCTTATAACTCTAGAAAAGGTACATTTTTAGAAGATAATATGAGAGAAATATCTAGTCGTATAAAACATATTTTTGTCATGATTGATGAGATTACTGGAGATGAAAGTGGGGTTTACTTTCTCCATGAAATCAACAATTTTTTTAGACAATTTAGAGATGAATATGGATTTAATTATAAAATCATTGTAGCTGATGCTTCTATTGTTAATCCTGATGTCATTAATCAGCATTTTTCTTGTACTGTTCCTGAACCTAACAAAATCTTTTTTAGACAGAGTTTTGCTGAAGCGTCACCCTTATCTGTTGAAAATTTTAAGTTTAAAAATAAACCAGCAACCATTATCAATAGTAATGCTTATCCAGCAAATAGTTTAAAAATTACTTATAAATTATTTATTGAATCTATCGAATTTCATGAAAAATTATATTCACAAAAAAATCAACCGTTAAGAGAAGCAGTACAAAAACAACTGATTAAAGATATCAAACATATTCTTAAAAATCATCCATCTGAACAGATTATTGTTTATATTCAAGATAAAGAAAGATTAGCAGAGTTAATTCTTAAAATTCAATCATCCCAAAAATTTGAAGAGAAAAAAGACTATTTAGAGATTCATGCAAACTTAGGAGATAAAGAGAAAAAAGAAATAAAAGAATATCTTGATCAAGAAACCCTAAAAGTTATTTTTATGACATCTTCTGCAAGTCGTGGGTTATCCTTTCCCCACGTCAAACATATTTTAGTAGAAATTCCTAGATTTGAAGTCGAAAAAAATTTAATGGAAGTGATACAAGTTATTTATAGAGGAAGAGGAAACGATAAGATTGATAGACAGGATAAACAATTAATATTTTATCTCACTGAACAAGCAATATATGATCAAGAAGAAGATGTAGAAAAGCGAAAATTAGCAATACAAGAAAGTATTCTATCATTCATCAATCTTTTGCTAATTCTGAAGACTTCAATTATGACAAGGATTCAAGGATCTGGAAATATTGGAAAAGAACAATTTTTGATGATTCCTGTTAGTGGAAAATCTGTTTCTGCTGCGGGTGAAACCTTTAGCAGTAAACTTAGTAATTTAATTAAACAACTAAAAAAAGAAGCAAGAAAGTCTTATGATAATGAAAACCTTATAGAAGCTTATACGTACTTAGAAAAACTCTTAAAAGAATGTGATTTTACTCTTAAGAAATTATTTAAGGACACCGAAAAATTCGGTATATCCCCCCTTGACTTACGAACAGAATTATCAAATCAATTCTTAAAATTAATGGATAATAGTTTTCAAGAGTTATTAAATTATTATCCTCTTGAACAATGTCATATCAGTGGTAGTTTATTAGTGGTTCCCATTAAAGGAAAAGCAATTGAAGAAAGATATAAAATCAAAACTGATAAAGGTTCAAACTCTTTAGATTATGAAAAAATTATTAATAATTTAAACTATATTAAAAAGCATCCAAAATTACCAGAAACTATTAAAAGAAATGTTGCAGATGTAATGAAATTTGTCGACACTATTTTTGAAAAAGATAATAGTGTTCAAAACTACGAACAAAATAGTCAGTATGATGATCAATATTATGCCATTCCTTTATATGCTTTCATGATTCCGGAACTCCTCGAAGAATACTTTTTGTGTGATGATGACCAAACGGAAGAATATAGCTTTAAAGATATTTTAACGTTGTATCTACGTTCTCTTTATCCTGTTTCTAGTCTTTTACCCATTGGTTCTCAATATGAAAAATTCCCGTTTATGATTTTCCGTAGCTACAGTTTAAATGAACTGAGATATAAACTATTTACTGATAAATATTTATTAAATTCTAATGAAATTAATATTTTAAGTTTAATTTTGGCTAAAAAGTAAATTAGGAATTTAGAATTTAGAATTTAGAATTTGGAACCTAAAATTCTTCGTTAATAACAGCTAATTCCCCTTGAATATCTGGATCATTTGCCATTGCTTGCAATTGTTCTTCTATAGACTCTAAAGCAATTTTCTCAGAGGTTTCTGGGTTGTGTTTGCTTTTATGACAAAGTAAGAACTTTAACACCTCTTCTACTAAAGAATCGGGTGCTTTTTCAATTGCTTGCATTAATTGTTCTTTAATTCCTTTATATTCTAGAAAAGTTCTTAACTGGTCGTCGTTCCTCCCAAACCTAAAGGACGCTATGCTCGTGGACTTCCCGACGAGGACTCCTGTGATGGGAACAAAGGAAAAATGTCTACAGTCAATTTAACTCGGCACCTGTTCAAGCGTTGAGGGGAGGAACTTTCACCAGAAAACCCTCCCCCAATTTTTTTCCACAAGAGTGAGATGTATCACATCTAGCAGGTGACTCCTATTATTGCGTCATTGACTCAAATCAATGAGAATGAAAACAAGAGCCAAGGCAATAGCGCATTTTTTCTCGGGTTCCTTTCAGAGAAGACGAACTCAGAAGCATTGTTACCCGCCAAAACTCACCATCGATCTCTACCCAAGTTTAGACTTATGTTAAAGAAAGTAAAAGCGACTTATCGGAACGGCGCCTTTATCCCTGAAACTCCTTGTGATTTACCTGATAATACAGAAGTAGAATTAATGGTGAGTCTGCCCTCTGAGCATGGTCAAGATGTACTCGACCCAGAAACTCGTAAAGCCATTCTTAACGCCTTGTTAGCCAGAATGCGTCAAAATTCCTATATTCCCCATGCTCATTCTGTTAACGCTTCAGAATAACAGAGATACTTAACCTCAGTACAACGACAACCGGCAAAATTTCCTCTAAATTCCTACAAATAAAGATGTTCCGTCTCTAATATATCTGCTCATGATCCCAAACTTAGATCATTGAGCAGCTTTTTTTGGGGAATGCTCCCAATAATTCGTTAAAATCGTAGTCAGAGTGATTACTACTCGTCATCCATCTAGCCAAAACAACCGACCAATGGAGATTAAAGCCGTTCAAGCTGGTTACTACGGAGATACTAATTTTCGTACTCCCCCACCAGATTTAGAATCCTTACTACTCAAAGAGCGTATTATCTATTTAGGATTACCTCTGTTTTCTTCCGATGAAATCAAGCAACAGGTTGGCATTGACGTTACTCAACTGATTATTGCTCAACTGCTCTATCTACAGTTTGATAACCCCGATAAACCCATTTTCTTCTACATCAACTCTACAGGTACCTCTTGGTACACAGGGGATGCCATTGGTTTTGAAACCGAAGCCTTTGCCATCTGTGATACCATGAATTACGTTAAACCGCCTATCCATACCATTTGTATTGGTCAGGCCATGGGAACTGCAGCCATGATTCTCTCAGCCGGAACCAAAGGCTGTCGTGCCAGTCTTCCCCATGCTACCATTGTTCTCAATCAAAACCGTTCCGGCGCGCGAGGTCAAGCCACGGATATTCAAATTCGGGCTAAAGAGGTTTTGCATAATAAGCAAACGATGTTAGGAATCTTGTCCCAAAATACGGGACAAACCCCTGAAAAAATCGCTAAAGATATCGATCGCACGTTTTATTTAACCCCCGAAAAAGCCAAAGAATACGGGTTAATTGATCGCGTTTTAGAAAGTACCAAAGAACTCCCTAAACCCTTAAGTCCTGTTGGTTAATTACCGCGCCCTTTGGGCGAAATCAAAAGGCAAAAGGCAAAAGGCAAAAGTTCAAAAATAACTCCAGAGTCGGGTTTAAATCCTCTTCATTTATGAAGAAGAAAAATAGGAAAACAATCATCGAATGACTGCTCTTATTTCAGACAAAGATAAAACTTTTGTTCGCTAGAGCCGGAACGGAGTGAGGAACTTTTGACTTCTAACTTTTGACTTGTAACTGTTTACCTTTACCTTAAATTAAGCTTATGCCTATTGGTGTTCCTAGTGTTCCTTATCGTCTTCCTGGTAGTCAATACGAACGATGGATTGATATCTATACTCGTTTGGGCCAAGAAAGAATCATTTTCCTCGGTCAAGAAGTAACCGATGGTATCGCTAACCGTATCGTTGCTTTACTGTTATATCTTGATTCTGAAGATCCCAGTAAACCTATTTATCTCTACATCAACTCCCCTGGAGGTTCGGTGACTGCGGGTATGGCCATCTACGATACCATGCAGTATATTAAGTCCGAAGTGATTACCATTTGCGTCGGTTTAGCTGCGTCTATGGGGTCATTTTTGTTGGCTGCAGGAACCCCTGGAAAGCGTTTGGCCTTACCCCACGCTAGAATCATGATTCACCAACCCATGGGGGGAACGGGAAGACGACAAGCGACAGATATTGAAATCGAAGCGAATGAAATTCTCCGTATTCGCGCCCAGCTAAATCAACTATTAGCGAATCAGTGCGGACAAACTCTCGAAAAGATTGAAAAAGATACAGACCGAGATTACTTTATGTCTGCTGAAGAAGCCCAAAAATATGGCCTGATTGATAAGGTAATTGAAGAAAGAAGTCTTTAATGATTTCAACCCTTTGGTGATGGTTGTATTGACACTATCCCCCATGATCTTATTGAGGTTATGGGGGTACTTTTAGGAATAAAAGGCTAAAGTAATATGAGTTTTCAGACTTTAATTAAAGTGCTAATATTATAGTATCTCTTGGTGACTAGTGAAAAGAACAAATAAAGGAGTTAAGAGAGTTTCTTTCTTGTATAATGCTGAAAGACAATTAAGAAGCAGTTTTTGCAAACAACGATGAATTTTATACAATAAACTTAACTATTCAAACAATAATTTTACAAGCTTTTTACATCAATGTCAGAAGATAAAATACAGTATGGTCAAGAGTTAGAAAGTCAAAGTGATGATTGGATGAATAATACATAATTAATTGTTAGGAATCCTAATCTTCTTAAGCATCCGTTTTTTTGTCCTCATCTTTTGTCTGACTGATTAAAAATAATCTTAATTTTAATAAGCTAAACGTTTGACCTAAATTAAGGGGTAATAAAGAAATTCCTTCTAAACGAGATTGTACCCAACCATCCCCCCATAACCATTCATGATAACCATCGATTCCTTGTTTTAAAATCATCCGTAAACAGTTATCATCAGCAATTTCTACCCGATGCTCAATGGTAACTAATCCAAGATTACTGGTAAACTGTGAACCGGTGATTAACTTATCAGGAACATCAGAGGATAAAGTTTGAGGAATTAACCATTTTTTTAAGTGATTACTGTTTAACAAACTATCCCGAATCAGATCATGATCTCCAGGAACCGCAATGCGTAATTGACTTTGTTGAAAGTTGCCTAACATTTGATTACTTAAATGGGTTCAGTAAATTTAGCTGTTTTATATTAATCTAGTATAAACCATTGGCTGAATAAATGGTAATTCCTTCCTGAATACATCCATTAATCAGTTTGTTCAATAATATAAGGAAACTCTCCACTATTAATACTAAACCATTCTTTTTGTAAGAGTCGATTTTCTGGTCCAAGGATAGTTAGATTGACTAATTGTTTCCATTTTTGATTTTTCTGGGGTAAAATGCACCCGTACATTTCTCTAGTTATGGGTTGAGAGGGTAATAAAACAAAGTTACCTAGATCACTACCTTGTTGAACAATTTCTCCTAATAGTAAAATCCCATCGCTAACCACGGCTTTGACTTCCCCTTGTTTGAGTTTTTTGACCCCTTCTTCTCGATTTCTGATATTCTTCCAGTTGGCTAAAGGATAAATTTGTGGAATAATTTCTTGGGTGGTGGTACCTGGTAAAAAAGCAATGGGAACATCGTTTAAGTTGCCGTTATAATCAAAGTTAGGTGCATCTTCTAATTTGAGCAAAAATTGCGCTCCAGTCATAAAAAACGGAACGGAAAAATCCACTCTTTTTAAACGGGTTTGAGTGATAGTTGTGGCACCACACATGATATCAACATCTCCCCGTTGGACAATACGAAACCGACTATCTATAGTTGCTTCTCTCAGATTTAACTTTATTGGTTGATTGAGTTCTTTTTCTAGTTTTTTGTGAATTAAACGAATGAGATCAACAGAGTATCCTGTCCATTTTCCCTGTTTATTAACATAACCGAAAGGGATAGCATCTTTTCTAACTCCTGCGTTTAATTCTCCTGTCCGTTTGATTTTTTCTAAGACAGTTTCAGCTAAGACAAAACGAGGAAAAAAGCAAAATAAAATAAGAGCTATTAGGACAGAAATGGAAGCTTTATGTTTCATCTCATCATCAATTTAACTACAGTTCTAACCATCTAGACTAACAAGCCGCTGTAAAGTTCCTCGGATTACGTTTAAGTCTAAAGTTAGATTTTTTCTATATTTTTTTTAATGATTTGTTTTTGTTCTTCGTCATATTCCCATTTCTCTAAAAATGCTTGATAACTGCCATTACTATTAATAATAGTTTGTTTTAATTCTTCTAATTTTTTGGCACTTAAATCTAAATTAGTTAACTTAATTAAATTTCCGTTTCTTTGAGCAACTTTTTCAGAACTTTGTGCTTGTTTTTCATCATTATTACGACGATGGGTGACAGCCATAGCTGAAGACATGGCGAGATTTTTTACTAATAGTTCACTAACAATCTCTGGGGAAGTTTTTAAAGCATTAATTACTCCCTCACTCGGATTATCCGCCAAAGGAAGATCGCTGGTTAAATAAATAACAAAAAACCCCCTTGCACCATTTTCGCTATTGACTAAAGTAGTAATTATTTCTTCAATCTCGTCGTCTTTTAGTTTCTTGTTAACTATTGCTTCGGTGAGAGTTTCAGTTAACTGTAATGCGTCTTCAAAGGAAAGATTATTAGGAATATGCCAATTCATTTTAGTCAGTAATTTTGATAATTATTAAGGTTTATTTTTTGGTAAATAGCTAACAGATGGGGCTAGAGTAATCAAGTCTTCTATGTTCCTCTCCATAGTATAACAAATCTGATCTAAGGGTAGATCGTTAGCATCGTAACCGAAGGGATCTTCAATTTCTATGCCAATAGCTTCTATGCCCAGTATAGTAAAACTAATTAAAGCAACAATGGGTGCTGTCATCCAACCTAACTCATCTACAAATTGAAACGGTAATGTTAAACAATAAAGTAAAACTAATTGTTTCAAATGAATAGTATAAGCTAAAGGAATGGGGGTTTTGAGGATTCTTTCACAAGCCCCTAACGCATCTACCATAGTATCTAATAATTTAAACATGGCAGTGAGTTGATAAGAATCAATAGCTTGTTTTTCATATTGTTGCTGTAAATAATCACCGATCCAAAAAGCGATCTCTAGAGGAGGATGATTCATGTTACACAATTTATCGTACCCCTCTTGAGGTAAAAATCTAGCTAGTTCTTCATTAACCCCTTCAGAACGCAAATGTAATTTAGTGGCGATGGCGAAAGCAATTAAAAGTTTTAAATTGGTGATTTTTTCCCTGCGATCGCTACTATCATTTTCCTGAATTGTCACCCAGATAGTGCGGGATAAATTACGAACTGTGTTAATTAAAGTTCCCCAAAGTTTTCGCCCTTCCCAGTATCTTTCATAAGCTGTATTAGTGCGAAATACTAACAGTAAACCCAAAACAATACTAGGAACCAAACCACTTTTTAAAGGCAAAGCTACATTAACCCCAAAATGATACAAACAGCTAACCCCCAGAGCAAAAAAAGCGCAGGCTGAGACTCTGGGCAAAATGGCGGGGATAACGGAACCTTGCCATTGCCAGATGAAACGAAACCAGGGGCGGTGATTAAGGTTTGGTGGGAATTTTCCCCTGTTCATTGCCTATTTTTTTTCTTCAACCTTGGGACGGGGAAACTTAGAAGCAGCGTGGAATTGCAGAACCGGCTCATTTTTCAGGGCTTCTGACATAAAACTACGCCAAATTGGTGCAGCATGACCACCCCCTGTGGTTCCTCTACCCAGAGGACGGTTAGCGTCGTCTCCAATCCATACTGCCGTAGATAACTGAGGTACATAACCCACAAACCAGACATTGCGTTCGTTATCGGTGGTTCCGGTTTTACCGGCTGCGGGACGGCCAATATCAGCAGCCCGTCCGGTTCCACTGGTAATCACCCCTCGTAAGACGGTAGTTAAGGAAGCGGTTGACCAAGGGTCAAGAACTAATTGGGGTTGCGGGGTATTATCTCTTAAAACATTGCCCCGACTGTCTGTAATGCGGACAATAATGGTCGGTTCAGAATACCAACCGTTGCTGGCAAAAGTAGCGTAGGCGTTGGCCATTTCTAGAGGGGTCATATCACCGGCACCCAAAGGAAGAGAAATCACCGGTTGCATGGGACTATTTATCCCCAAACGACGACAAACTTCAATCACCTTGCTAACACCGATTTTTTGTCCAATAACCACAGCAGGAATGTTGCGAGAACTAATCAAAGCAGCTTGGATGGACATTGGACCGGCAAAGCTACCACCGTAGTTTCTGGGGCTATAAACACCGCTACCGTCGCGATAACTGACGGGACTATCGTTAACCACTGAACCCGGGCCATATTTCCCACTGGCAAAGGCCGCGTAATAAACAAAGGGTTTAAAGGAAGAACCCGGTTGACGAAGGGACTGAGTAGCGCGGTTTAATTGACTTTTTTCGTAATCTACGCCCCCAACAATGGCTTTAATAAAGTGGGTTCTCGGATCAACCGCTACTAGGGCAATTTGTAAATCTTTGGTTCTTAAACCTCTACGCCTTAGTTGCTTGTAGCCTTTTTCAACGGTTTCTTGCGCTCTTTGCTGCATGAAATAGTCCACGGAGGTTTGAATACGCATCCCTCCTTTGGTGATTACTTCTTTGCTAAAGGTTTCTTGTAACTCCTTCATCACCGTATCGGTGACGTAGGGAAGTTTACTAGCTTGCCAGGAAGTGGGTTTTCCCACCCCTAGAGGGGCTTTGTGGGCTGCTTGGGCTTCTTCTGGGGTGATCCAACCTAAATTAGCCATACGGTCAAGAACCATCTTCTGGCGTTGCTTAGCGTTGGCGTAGTTGTTAAAAGGACTATAGGTTTCTGGGGCTTGTATTAGCCCAGCCATCATGGCAGCTTCAGATAGGTTTAATTCTGAGGCGGGTTTATTGAAGTAACTTTGGGCGGCGGTTTGGGCCCCGTAGTTATTGTGACCCCAATAGATGTTATTGAGGTACATTTCCATAATTTCTTCTTTCTCAA
>JASJBX010000135.1 GCA_030066295.1 Crocosphaera sp. | reverse complement strand
CCTCAAAATCAAGCTCCTCAAGTTACCCCAGAACCGAAAACGCCGGCTTCAACCCCTGAAAATTCCACTAATCCCACCCCGAAAACCCCAACGGAACCGGAGCCTTCAACTCAACCGAGTTCGGCTCCTCAAACCCCTCAAAATCAAGCTCCTCAAGTTACCCCAGAACCGAAAACGCCGGCTTCAACCCCTGAAAATTCCACCAATCCTACCCCGAAAACCTCAACGGAACTGGAGCCTTCAACTCAACCGAGTTCGGCTCCTCAAACCCCTCAAAATCAAACTCCCCCGGCTCCAAGAACTCCTAGCAAAACCCCGCCAACTCCATCGGCAGAGAAGACCAACCCCAATCCTACTTCAGAGACTAAAGTAGAGGGAGTTGCCGCCCCACCGGCAGGAAAAAAGTAGATAGCTGAGGGTGGGGAGTGCGGGAAGTGATCAGGTGACGGGGTGATGGGGTGACGGGGAGTGTGGGAAGGCTGGAGTGTGTGGGGAGTGTGGGAATACAAGAAACAAAATTGATCTTTTTCTCCCCCTACTCCCTGCTCCCTACTCCCTGCTCCCTACTCCCCCTGCTCCCTACTCCCTGCTCCCTGCTCCCTACTCCCTACTCCCTGCTCCCTGCTCCCTACTCCCTACTCCCTGCTCCCTACTCCCTGCTCCCTACTCCCTACTCCCTCTGCTCCAAAGCCTAAGACCTTTTTTTCTTCCCTCGATCTCCTTGTTTTCCTGAGAGGTTGGTTTGGCGTTGAGCAGAATGGTTATAGAGTTGTTGACGGCCATTGCGTACCACCCCTAACATTTCGCTTAACTCTTGTTCTAAGCGAGTGAGAACCGTATCGGCATATTCATCAGCCCCTTCTTGAATTTGTTGTGCTTCAGCGACACTGTTTTGATAGAGTTGCTGCATTTCTCCGTTGGCCACTTGTCGTTGTTGCTCAATTTCGGCTATGGTTTGAGCTTGAATCCCTTCACATTCGCTTTGTACCTGTTGGCGAATTTGATTAGCTTCATGCTGTGCTTGTTGAATAATGCCTGATTCATCGAGAATTTCTGCCGCTTCTTGTTGCGCTTGCTGAATAATGCGTTGTGCATAAGCTTCAGCATTAGCCAGAATTTCTTGTTCTTGTTCAAGAACTCGTAATGCTTTTGTGATGGCTTCGGGCATCTTCGTGCCAATAAACTCCAGTTGTTCTAAGACTTTGTCCTCATCGATAATGGTCCATCTCGTCACTGGAATATGGAAACTCTCATAAATAATCTCTTGAAGACGACTTAACTCTTGTTGAATGTCAAAGTCAGCCTCTCGATGGGGACTGTTGCCGTTACTTTGACGATTGACAGAAACATTTGAGGAAGAGTTGCGACGTGCCATAAGTAAATACAAATAATAATTTTTATATTGGATAACCCTACCATATATAATTATAGGGATGCTTTATACGAAAAAAGCAAAACTTGATCCAATTGACTCTATTACCTCACTCGGAATAGCTTGGTATGAATCATCAGAACGAACATTTACATTTAACAACCTTAGGACTGAGTTTAGCAACTTTACCTTTGTTAGCCGGTTTAGTGATGATGGAAACCATTAAGCAAGACTGGTTAGTTTGGGGAGAAGAAAGCGAGGAAATCTTTAGAGGCGATCGCTTACCCCTCCTTAACTTTCCCCATGATTAATATATTGGCACTTGATCTTTGATGAGTGTTGGCGAAGTGTTCAATCTATCTTAATTTTTGACGAATGGTTCAGTCAACCAATATATGATGATCTCCACAGCATTTTTGGGAACACTAACAATGTTAAAGTGATCACTGGAGGGGTGTGACCTTAGACACAGTAACAGCAAGTCTTAAAAAGACCAGTAAATGAGCAGGATACCTCTAAACCCAGGGAAATAATGGGAATTTGGTTACCCGTTACCGATTTTCTATCTAAAAGTTTCCTCAATTTGACTCTAACCTAGCTTTGTGATTGCACCAAAACCTATTGAATCTCATTACAACACCCTATTATGACCCAAATTGTTTCTATCCATTCCTATCGCGGTGGAACAGGCAAATCGAACATGACGGCTAATTTAGCCACCACCATGGCCATGTTAGGCAAGCGCGTCGGTATTGTTGATACGGATATTCAATCTCCAGGCATTCATATTCTTTTTCGCCTGGATGAAACAAAAATTAACAAAACCCTCAACGATTATCTTTGGGATGATGATTGTTCAGCCGAACAGATTGCTTACGATGTCAGTTATGTCCTCAATAATCCCAATGCAGCCGCAGCGAACCCCAACGGTAAAATTTTTCTCATTCCTTCGAGTATGAAAAGTGAAGACATTGCCACCATTCTCAGCGAAGGATACGATGTCGAGTTGTTACAACAAGGATTTTATGAGGTTGGAGACACCTTTGAGTTAGATTATCTCTTTGTGGATACTCACCCCGGGTTAAACGAAGAAACCTTACTTTCTATTGGGTTATCCAGCGCGTTAGTAATTATTTTACGACCCGACCAACAAGACTACTTAGGAACGGCGGTTATTGTAGAAGTCGCCAGAGAACTAGAAGTCCCTAAAATGTTGCTCGTGGTCAATAAAGCCCTACCAGACATCGATTTTGGCATTTTGAAAGATAAAGTTCACGAAACCTATCAACTCCCTGTAGCGGGCATTTTACCCCTATCTACAGAGATGTTGCGATTAGGGAGTCAAGGACTGTTTTGCTTACAACATCCGGATCATCCATTAACAAAGGAAGTGCAGCGCATTGTTTCTCATATTCAAGGCTAATTCTAGAGGACATTAATTATGGCGAAATTCTCAAAAGACGAGTCATCTCCTTCCTCTGGTTTATCCTTTCGTGAGTTGCAAAAATTGCCCAAAGACCAACATCATGTAGTTAATTGGATTCGTCGGCAAAATAAGGCCAGTTTACTCGATCTTGCCATTCATCTGTGTCAAGACGAAGAAACCGTCTTGAAAACCTTGCAACCTTTATTAGAAAAAGGATTTTTAGAGGAAACTGTGGAGGAAGAAGAACGGTATTATCGCGTTACCTATCCCCCCAAAAAAGGGCAATCCCTCTTCAAAAAATTAGTTGATAAGAAAAAAGCGAAACAGGAGTCCTCAGAAGATTCCAACGACGTATAAATCATTGTTTCACCTATTGTAAATCCCATGTTGGCTAACATTCCCGAAAAAGTAATGCACCGGGTGAGATGGGTTTTAGCTTGTGGTTGGCTAATCCTCATTTTTTCCCTTTTTTATGACCCCATTTCTCCTTGGTTAACTTCTCCCGATACCACCTGGAGTCCGTTTAAATTAAATCTTGATAGTTGTATTCAAGTGCAAGGGGTTTGTTTAGAAGAACAACCCTATGGTTTAGGGGCTTCTTTCTTTTGGGGTTTAATTGTCCCTAGTGGTGTCTTTATGTTGTTAATTTTTGGCCATGAATTTTGGCGGAGAATTTGTCCCCTAGGGTTTATGTCCCAACTGTTTCGAGCTTTAGGAAAACAGAGACAAAGAAAACGGATTGACAAAAAAACAGGAAAAACTCACTATGAATTAGTCAAAATAAAAAGCGATTCTTGGTTAGGTAAAAATCATTTAAAATTACAATTAGGATTGTTATACATTGGGGTATGTGGTCGGCTTTTATTTTATGATTCCCATCGGATTATTTTGGGAAGTTTCTTACTATTTTCTATTGCTTCTGCTATTGTGGTTGGATACCTGTATGCGGGTAAAACTTGGTGTCAATATTTTTGTCCCATGGCCCCAGTCCAAGAATTTTATGGGGAACCCAGAGGGCTTTTAAATAGTGTTGCTCACGAGGGACAAAAAACTTTAATTACCCAGTCCATGTGCCGTCGTCAAAACCCCGATGGCACAGAAAACAGTGCTTGTGTGGCCTGTAATAGTCCCTGTATTGATATCGACGCTGAACGGTCTTATTGGGATGCTATTAAAAAGCCTGACTATAAATTATTATACTATAGTTATGCTGGTTTAGTCGTTGGTTTTTTCTCCTATTACTATCTTTATTCAGGTAGTTGGGCTTATCTCTTATCAGGGGCTTGGACCCACCAGGAAAATCAGTTACAGTTATTATTTTCTCCAGGATTTTATATTTTTAATACAGCCATTCCTCTTCCTCGATTAATTGCTGCACCGTTAACGGTAGCGGTTTCTATGGCTTTGGCTTATTTTGTGGGGATACAATTAGAAAAAATTTATAATAGTTATCAGTTAAAACGGAATCCTTTACTAACCCCCCAACAATTACAACATCAAATTTTTACTGTAACTACCTTTTGGGTGTTTAACTTTTTCTTCATTTTTGCCGGACGATCTTATCTTTCTAAGTTTCCCATTCAAGTTCAATATTTGTTTGAAATTTTATTAGTATTGGCCAGTGCCTTATGGTTATATCGTACTTGGTCAAGAAGTGCCGAACGGTATTCCAGGGAAAGTTTGGCCAACCGTTTAAGGAAACAATTAACTCGCTTACAAGTGGATGTATCTCGTTTCTTAGAAGGGCGTTCTTTAGACTTATTAAGTGCTGATGAGGTTTATGTATTAGCGAAGATTCTTCCAGGGTTTACGGGAGATAAACGTCTAGAAGCGTATAAAGGTATTTTACGAGATTCATTAGAAGAAGGCTATGTCAACTCAGCCAGTAGTTTAGAAGTGCTACAACAAATGCGGGGAGAATTAGGAATTAGCGAACAAGAACACTTGACTATTTTAACAGAATTAGGAGTAGAAGATCCAGAATTATTAGATCCCAATCAACAGCGTTCTCGTGAAAATCAACTGCGTTTACAAAGCTTCCGTCAACGGATTCGCGGAATGGTTGGAAGTAAAAGAAGAAGAGGGGCGAAAGGGTTAGGAAGAGAATTATTAAAAGTAGTTAAAAAAGAAAAAGCCATTGGTGATGTGTTAGATAAAGAAGGGGGAACCGTTGAATCCTTATCACGGGAATATGGGATTACCTTAGAAGAAGAAAACAAAATTCTTGCTAACTTAGACGAAGAATCTCAACTAGAACGTCGTAGTCAGCTTCTCCTACAACAATTACAAGATTTATATGATATTGAACTCGCTTTACGATATCCCCCCGAAGTATTAAATATTCCTCATTTACACAAAGGTTTAGAAATTTTACGCAATACGGTGGGTCAAAAACAGAGAGTAATTGCTAAGGGGGTGCTGAAAATTTTGGAAGAATGGGACTCAGGAACAGAAGGGACCCGTTTAGCATTAGCATTAGCAACTTTAACACCGAATGTGTTACCTAGTCTCCTAGAAAATCATGATCAAAAATGGTCTGAACGCTTGAACGATACTTACTTATCTCGTATACAACAACAATTAAAATTACTGGAACCGACTCCTCCGAAAGTCTCTGAAGAATCAATGATTAGTTATTTGGAAACCTTACTTTCAGAACCAGATTCGTTAACAAAAACCGTCAGTCTTTATCTGTTAAATAAACTAGATAAACAACGGGGACAACAACAAGCGCGTCAACTCTTAGATTCTTATTTAATGTTGAATCCCTCTTTGAAAGAAACGGCACAACAAATTATTAATGATACAGGGGAAACAGATAATAAAGTTATTACTCCTTTGGAACGACTATTATATCTATCCAGTTGTGAGTTATTGAAGGGATTAAAAGCAGAAAGTTTGATGGAATTATCCTATCAGGTTCCCATTAAAGACTATCATCAATCAGAAATACTTTGGGAACAAGGAGACGTTTGTAAGGATTTATTCTTGTTGTTAGATGGACAAGTTGAATGTCAACAAATACAAGAGGATGAAACAGTTATTGTTGATGAGATTGAAGCAGTTCATCTATTAAATGAATTGGAAATTTTGGGTAATTTAGAAGCTAATGCAACGGTTATGATTACCTCTTCTAAAGCTTGTTTTTTGGTCATTGAAGGGACTATTCTGGACGAATTAATTGAACAAGACAAACGGTTTGCCCGTACGGTTATTGAACAAGAAAGTCGTCGTTTACAAGAGTTACAACGGTTAGCCAGTTAAAAGTTAGACATTATCGTAGGGTGAACAATAACCACCTTACAAAATCTTTTTATAACAATCATTTTATAATAATTCGTGGTCATAAACTATATTATAGTAGAGACGTAGTATATTACGTCTCTACAAAATTATTGACTTGACATAATATCCTAAATAACTGATGGTTGCATGAATTTTATTCACTATTTACAAGAATTACAAAATAATCTCACCAGAGGCAGTGAAAGAACCCATTATCCTGCTTTAAAAAATTTAGTTGATAGTGGAATGTTAGGGATTATCACAACCATAGAAGAGACAGGAAATCAAGCAGGAATTCCAGATTTTACAGTAAGAAAAAATGATAATTTAGTGGGTTATATTGAAGCGAAGAAAATAGGAGAAAATTTAGATAAAATTGAGGAAACAGAACAGTTACAACGTTATTTTGATTCTGTTATTGGAGAAAATTTAATTTTAACCAATTATTTAGAATTTCGTTGGTATCTTGACGGAAAATTACAGTTAAAAACCAGATTAGCAACAGTAGAAAAAAATAAGATTATTATTGTCGATGATGCTGCTAAAACAGAAGAGTTAATCTTATCTTTTCTCAATTTTCAAGAAAAAGTTATCAATAATTATTATGATTTAGCTTATCAAATGGCAGCGTTTACCAAAGCAATAAGATATGGGATTACAGAAGCATTAAAACTAGAAAATGAACAGGGAGAATTAACCCAACTTAAGTTATTATTTCAGGATTTATTGTTACCTGACTTAGATAATAGTAACTTTGCTGATATGTATGCTCAAACCATTGCTTATGGGTTATTTACTGCTAGGGTTGGTCATGCACAAAACCCAGGTCAAGGGGCGTTTAGTCGCAAAACAGCGAGTATTTATATTAGTGATAAAATTCCTTTTTTACAAGGTTTATTTAGAACGGTTATTGAAACAGATATTATCAGTAAAATTAATTGGACAATTGATAAGTTAGTTGAGTTTTTAGCCAAAGTTGATATGAGTAATATCTTAGAAAACTTTGGCAGAGAAACGAGACAAGAAGATCCCGTGGTGCATTTCTATGAAACGTTTTTGGGTGCTTATGAAGCATCTTTAAGGAAGAGTCGAGGGGTTTATTATACCCCTGAACCTGTGGTATCTTTTATTGTGAGAGCAGTTAATGATTTATTAGATAAAGAATTTGATTTAGATGACGGTTTAGGGAGTCGTAAAGTAACAATTTTAGATCCAGCAACGGGGACAGGAACGTTTTTATATGCAGTGATTAAACAAATTTATTTTAATTTTCAAAAGTATGGTGTAAACCGATGGAATGAGTTATTAAGAGACAAAAAAGTATTACAGAGATTATATGGGTTTGAGTTGTTAATGACTCCTTATACCATTGCTCATTTAAAGTTAGCATTATTATTAGAAACGTTAGGTTATCGCTTTGAAGATAAGGAAAGATTGAATATTTATTTAACCAATGCGTTAGAAGAAGGGGTGAAAAAGTCGGAGGTTTTGCTAGGGAAATACATCTCAGAAGAAGCAAATAAAGCAGCAGCAGTTAAGACAGAAATTCCGATTTATGTTGTCTTAGGAAACCCTCCTTATTCTGGACATTCAGAAAATAAAAATGATTGGATAGAAGGTTTAGTTAGAGATTATTATCAAATAGATGGTGTTGCTTTAAAGGAAAAAAATACGAAATGGTTACAAGATGATTATGTTAAATTTATTCGTTTTGGACAGTGGAAAATTGATAAAAATAGTCAAGGTATTTTAGCATTTGTGACAAATCATGGTTATTTAGATAACCCAACATTTAGAGGAATGCGTCAAAACTTACTACAAACTTTTACTAAAATCTATATTTTAGATTTACATGGTAATTCTAAGAAAAAAGAAGTTTCTCCTGATGGAAGTGCCGATCAAAATGTCTTTGATATTCAACAAGGGGTGAGTATTGGTATTTTTATTAAAGAAGAAAATAACAGTGATTTAGCAACGGTTTATCATAGTAACTTATGGGGAAGTCGTGAACATAAATATGAGTTATTACAACAGTTAAATCTTGATACAGTAGAATGGGAAAAAATAGAACCTTCATCTCCCTTTTATTTGTTTATTCCTCAAGATACTGATTTATTAGAAGAATATAATCAAGGTTGGAAAATTACTGATATAATGCCTATAAATTCATTAGGTATTGTCACATCTAGAGATTCTTTAACTATTCAATGGACTGCTGAAGAGGTAGAAAAAACTATCAATGATTTTGTTAATTTATCAGAAGAAGCTGCGAGAGAAAAATATAAATTAGGAAAAGATGCACAAGAATGGAAAGTATCCTCAGCACAAGAAGATATAAGAAAAACTGGTATTAATAATAATCTGATTGTACCTATTATTTATAGACCTTTTGATGTTCAATATACGTACTATACAGGAAAATCAAGAGGATTTATTTGTAGACCACGAAATGAAATTATGAAGAATTTTATTAATAGAAATAATATGGGTTTTATGATAGCGAGAGGAATAGAGAGAGAAAGAGATTATGATCAGATTTTATGTGCTAACCAAATAATTACTAATCATACTTTATCTATCAAGGAAAACAATTATTTATTATCTTTATATATATACCCCGACACAGACAACCAACAAACTAACTTGTTTGAAGAAAAAACACCTAATTTATCCCCTAAATTTTTAACTGCTATTAAAGAAAAATTAGGTTATCTTCCCACACCAGAAAACATCTTTTATTATGCTTATGCAGTGTTTCATTCTCCCACTTATCGTCAAAGATATGCAGAGTTTCTCAAAATAGACTTTCCTCGTCTTCCCCTCACCAAAAATGATAAATTGTTCACCACATTAGCAACCAAAGGAGAAACCTTAGTTAACCTCCACTTAATGAAATCTGACACATTAAATAACCTTATTACTCAATACCAAGGAGACAACGAAAACCAAGTTATCCAAGTTAACTATAGTCCCCAAAAACAACAAGTTTCTATCAATAAAAATTGTCATTTTACAGGTATCCCCGAAAACATCTGGGAGTTTAAAATAGGAGGATATCAAGTCTTAGATAAATGGTTAAAAGATCGTAAAAAAGCGAAACGTAAACTATCTTCTGATGACATTATTCACTATCAAAAGATTGTGGTTGCGTTAAAAAATACCATCGAAATAATGCAGGAAATTGATACAATAATTCCTAACTTTCCGATAGAATAAGTAGTAAGGTGGACAGTGCATCGGCCTACATTTATTGATCAAGACGATGATCGATCCATCGCTTTGCTTTGCGGATCGCTTCTTTGGAGGTTAAAGCATAGGGGACAGCAACGGCACTCCCCAAAGAATAGCTCACCCATACGCTATAAATTTCTTGACCGTTTTCCTCTCTGCGATCGAGTTCAACAATGTAACCGCGATAGGAAAAAGAAAGAATGATCTTCAGATGATCTGGGTCTGCAATAATCATAATTAAAATGTTTTGAAAGGTGGGGTTTCCCACCTAGTAGATTAGAAGTGTTAGTTTAGGCAGAGGCTAAATTCTGAGCGACAAAATCCCAATTGACTAAATTGTTAAGAAAAGTCTCAATATAGGCAGGTCGTTGATTTTGGTAATCTAAATAGTAGGCGTGTTCCCATACATCCATGGTTAAAAGGGGAGTTAACCCTTGAGTCATGGGATTTTCTGCATTCAGGGTTTTGGTCACTTTTAACGTTGTCCCGTCTAAAACTAACCAAGCCCAACCACTTCCAAACTGGGTTGCACCAGCCGTTTGAAAGGCTTCTATAAACTGTTCAAAACTGCCAAAATTGGCGTTGATTTTTTGAGCTAAATCTCCACTGGGTTGTCCACCTCCATTCGGTTTCATCGAATTCCAGTAAAAGGTGTGATTCCAAGCTTGAGCGGCATTATTAAAGATCCCGCTTTTACTGGCATCTCCAGCGACTGCTTTGATCACGGCTTCAATGGGTTGATCAGCGTATTCTGTATCTGCGATCGCAGCATTATATTTTTTGACATAGGCTGCATGATGTTTATCATGATGGAATTCGAGGGTTTGTTTAGAAATATAGGGATCAAGTGCTGTATAGTCGTAGGGCAATGCGGGTAATTCGTAGGTCATTGACGATAATTCTTTAAGTGTTCTCCATGCCCAAATATAGAACACTTTTTCCCACAATATAATCCGGCAACGGGGGATAGGGATAACCCAAATTTCTCACAAACAAGAAGTAATATACCTTTCTAGGATGTTACAAGCAGGATGCTTGTGTTACTAATTTTTAGCTTCTTCGGCAAGAAGCCCCACGCTGTATTTTCCCAAAAAACGACCACAAATCAGCGTGGGATGAATTGC
>JASJBX010000134.1 GCA_030066295.1 Crocosphaera sp. | reverse complement strand
GCTTTTACTGCTTCATGACAAATGAACGTTCCTGCTAAATTAAAGCGGCGATCTACTTTTAAATCAATATTGCTTTCAATTTTTTGTGCTACTATTTCTCCTAAAATAACTTGTTCAGTAAAATTCTTGGAACCGATAATAATTTGTCCTTGAGACTGACTGATAAAACTAAACATAATTAATAGGGAAGACACGAGTAAAAAGAAAAATATAAAAAGATTTTGTTTAGTTCTCTTCTGCTGATTATTAGTTCGAGTTAAACGCTTTTCTAACCAACCCAGTCCCCAATCTACTAATAAAGCAATAATGGCTGACGGAATAGCTCCTGCTAAAATGATAGTATTATCAACAGTGGAAATCCCTCGAAAAATAAAGACTCCTAACCCTCCTCCGCCAATGGCTGCTGCAATAGTGGCAATACCAACACAAATCACTGTAGCAACCCTAACCCCTGCTAAAATCACTTTTAATCCTAAGGGTAGTTCAATTAAAAATAGAATTTGTAAGGCAGTTAACCCTAAAGATTTTCCAGCTTCTTTTACCCCTTTATCGATTTGACTAATGCCTATATAAGTATTTTTAATGATAGGTAGCAAAGCATACAAAATTAAAGCAATAATAGCAGGTTTTTTGCCAATACCACCCAATAAAGGAAAAGTTATTAAAAAGCCAAAAATTGCTAAACTAGGAATAGTTTGTATGATGTTAGCTATCGCCAGGATAGGATTAGCTAATTTGGGATATCGACTCATTAAAATGCCTAAAGGAACGCCAATGGTTGTGGCTATCAGCATCGCCATTAAAACTAGAAGGATATGTTCTCCTGTTCGTAATAATATTTCTGAGGTGCTAGGAATGGAAAGGAAAATACTCATTATCTTCTCTAACTATTATAGTTCAGCAAAAATCTTTTATTGAAAATGTTGAAATCCTTGATCTAAGCTAATTTTAATCGCTTTACTTTTGTCTATTAGAACCACTGATGTTTCCTCAACAATCTTACCAATAATACTAGCTTTCTCTCCTAATTTTTGAACTAATTGATTACCAATCTTTTCCGATAAACATAATATTAATTCAAAATCTTCTCCCCCATACAAGACCCAATTTAGGGCTTGCTCTAGACTAAACCACTGTGATAGCATGGATATGCAGGGTAGACTGGGTGATTGTATCTGTGCGCCAACCCCACTGAGGGCGCAAATCTGCACGATTGCATCCCCTAACCCATCACTGCTATCTATTCCTGTGATTGATTCATCTTCTGCTATTTCCCTAAGGGGTCTAAGCACGTCTAAACGAGGTTGAGGGTATTGGTGAGCCTGAACAAGTCTCTTTTGGGTTTCTTCATTGAGCTTAGAGGAGATATGGGGGTTAAGCAGCAATTCTAGTCCCGCTCGTGACATCCCATGATATCCAGTGGTCACAATAACATCCCCAGGTTGAGCAGTCGAGCGTTTGATAATACGGTGAGGAAAGGCTTGACCAAAAGCGGTGATGCTAACAGTTGTTACTGGGGAACGACAAACATCTCCCCCGACAATCGGTGTGTTATGTTGAGCTAATAGCTGGCTCATGCCTTGATACATTCGCTCTATCCAGACAACCGAAAGATCACCGGGTACGGCCAAGCCAACGGTAACACCGACTGGAGTGGCTCCCATGGCCGCGAGGTCTGACAAGTTAGCCGCGATCGCCCGCCAACCCACAGACTCGGGGGGTGTCGTTGTGTCGCTAAAGTGAACCCCATCCACTAAAACATCGGTCGTCACCACCAACTGCTGTCGAGGGTCAATGGACAAAACAGCCCCATCGTCCCCGATTGTATCATGGGGGCAAAAACTTTGTAATTTTTTGAGCAGTCCTTGTTCCCCAATGTCCTTAACTTTCATCGTTTATTGCGTAAAGCAGGGTTAAACATTTCACTAATACCTTCCCCAATAAAAGACAATCCTACCACCATTGAGGTCATAGCCATTCCGGGGAATAAAGTTGTCCACCAAACCCCTGTGGATAAATCGGGTAGTGCTTCTTTAAGATCGTGTCCCCATTCGGGAACTTCTTCGGGTAATCCTAATCCCAAAAACCCTAATCCCCCTAAGACTAAAATAGCATCAGCAGCGTTCAGGGTAAAGACCACCGGAACACTTTGAATAACATTAAGAAATAGATAGCGAGACAAAACGCGGGTAGGGGTTGCTCCCATCGCTTTTGCTGCTTCGACAAACAACTCATTCTTGACACTGGTGGTGTGGTTACGAACAATGCGATAATACTGAGGAATATAGGCAATACTGACTGCAATTGCCACATTCAAGATACCTCTTCCTAAAATAAAAGCCAAAGTAACTGACAATAATAGTCCAGGAATTGTATAAATAGTATCCATAAAAAACAACAAAATTTTATCAACTTTTCCACCTAAATATCCACTAATTAACCCCAAAGGTACACCAATAAAAATCGACAAAATAGTGGCCAAAAAAACAACTTTCAAAGCAGCTTGTGAACCCAAGAGTGTACGAGAAAAAACATCATATCCTCGAACATTTGTGCCAAACCAATGACGTAAACTAGGAGCATCTCCTGGAATATTACTTAATAAATCAGTGGGATTTTGTAGCAAGCCAATTCCTTGTAAAATAGGAGCAAATAAAGCAATAAATAACCAAAATAATGTGACTAATACCCCAATATACATTAATAGTTTAGCCAGAGTCCAATGAGAAAAACGTCCTAATTTAGATTTTGATAGAAGCATAAGCTAATCATTTTCAACGAATAGACACGGGAAAATTGTAACCTATTCTGATCCAATTCAGAACGATTATTCTGGTATAATTTAGATCGTTATTTGTTCTAACATCAAATTTAACTGTAATCTAGATCAAAAATATAGTTTATGTCATCATTATTTATTGTTGTCCTAACAACAACATCAAACAAGGAAGATGCTGAGGAAATCGCTAAAACTTTGTTGACGAAAAAACTAGCAGGGTGTGTACAAATTCTTGGTCCAATTAGTAGTCATTATTATTGGAAAGATCAACTCTGTCAAGAGCAAGAGTGGATGTGTTTAATCAAAAGCGATCAAAACACTTATCAAACTTTAGAAAATACCATCCAAGAGATTCATCCTTATGAAGTTCCTGAAATTATTAGTTTACCGATTTTAGAAGGAAATCAAGGTTATTTTAATTGGTTAAATCGACAAATTCAATGATTTTTATTAAATCCTAGTTTAGGATTATTTTTATTATTATGACCATTATTCAACCTAAACAAAAATTGAATATATCTTTAATTGTCAGTGATCTATCTAGTAAGGGTGCAGGGCGTTGGGGAGGAGCAATTCGTCCTTTTTTATTAACACAAGCATTACGAAAATTAGGGCATAACGTCAATATTTTTGGCATCGCTTATGAGGAAAATGGGTTGTCAGAATTCCCCCAAGATTTACCGATAACTTCTATTCCTTGTCCTTATTATACAGGCTTAGGAGGAACCTGGCGATCACTGAAACAATTGTTACCTAAAATTGATGGAGACATCCTTTATGCTGTTAAATTAAAACCCAGTAGTTATGGTATTGCTTTGCTCAAAAAATACCTAAGTCATCGTCCCTTAATTGTAGATATTGACGATTGGGAAATGAGTTGGTTTGGCGGAGACGATTGGCGATATAATTTTACAGTAAAAGGGTTTACTGAGGATTTATTTAAAGGAAAGGCCCCCCTACAACATCCCGATCATCCTTTCTATTTACAAAAGATAGAAAACCTAGTCTCTTTAGCGGATCAAATCACCTTACACACTCAATTTATTCAAGAACGGTTTGGAGGTATTTATATCCCCAATGGCAAAGACACAGACTTATTTGATCCCCAGAAATACGATCCCCAGAAAAGTCGCCAAAAATACAACTTAGACAATTATAAAATCTTAATGTTTCCTGGCGCACCTCGGCCTTATAAGGGAGTGGAAGACATTTTAATGGCCTTAGAAAAACTGAATAATCCCGAATTAAAATTAGTCATTGTTGGGGGAAGTCCCTACGATGATTATGATAAAAAACTGCAAGAAACTTGGGGAAAATGGTTAATACAACTGCCGAAATCTCCTGTTAAAACTATGCCGGAAATTGTTTCTGCTGCTGATTTAGTGGTAGTCCCTCAACAAGATACCCCATCAACCAAAGCCCAATTTCCCTTAAAATTAACCGATGGGATGGCCATGGCCAAACCCATTTTAGGGACAAAAGTAGGGGATATTCCCAAAATTTTAGGGGATACTGGCTATTTAGTTGAGCCGAGTTCCCCTGAACAGTTAGCTGAGAAAATAAACTGGATTTTTAATCATTTAGAAGAAGCAAAAGAACAAGGACAAGAAGCCAGAAAAAGGTGCATTAAGGCATACAGCTTGGAGTCAATGGCAACCATTTTATCTCAAGTGTTAGAACCCTTTTCTCGTTAAACTAAGCACGGTGTTGTGTGAGGTGAATTATCAAAATCACAAGGAACTTAGTAAGCACCTTCTTTATTAACAACAACTAAAACGGTTTTGATAATTAGACTGAGGTCATACCATAAAGACCATTTTTGTTGATAGTGAAGATCCATTTTAACAATATCTTCAAAATCCTTAATACTCGAGCGGCCATTGACTTGCCATTCTCCTGTAATTCCAGGTTTCACATTCAGTCGTTCCCAGTGATGGGAGTCATATTTTTCTACTTCATCCATAGTAGGGGGGCGAGTTCCCACTAAACTCATATCTCCCATTAACACATTCCAAAACTGAGGAAACTCATCTAAACTGGTTTTTCTCAAAAACGCCCCTAAACAAGTAATACGGGGGTCGTTAGTATTCTTAAAAATATGTCCTTGGGCCTCATTTTTGACTAAATGCTTCATTTTATCAGCCCCAACCACCATGGAACGGAATTTCCAGATACGGAATGGACGACCATGTAACCCACAACGAACTTGATTGTACAGCAGGGGTCCAGGATCAGAAATAGCCATAATGATCATGATGGGGATAGCGATGATCCCTGTGATGGTCAACCCAACTAACGCGCCGATAATATCTATTCCGCGCTTCAGCTTGCTATCAATGGAAGGATGGAAGGAGTTGGGAGGTCTCACATCTGGACAACTAAGATTTGGATTAAATGCCGTCATTGCTTTAGTAAAAGTTGTTTTTGCTCTCTTGATTACCACGATAAAGGAAGGATGTTATTTTTTGTGTTTGTTTTTATGTTATTTTTGTGTACAACTTTAGGGATAACGTCAGGTTAAGAAGACTGGTAGACTGGGAACTAGGTAAAAGTTATCTGGATGAACCTCATTATGACCACTCATTTTATCGAAGCCGAGATCGATCTCCAACAAACCCCCTTGACGGTCAAAGCAGTGGAAGCCACCCTGCAGCAAGAGGGAAAACCCCTACGTTGGGCTATTACAAAGGTGGATGAAAAAAAACAAACCGCTCAAGTAGAAGCCATTGTCACTAAGGATAAATAATTGAATCATCGTCCATACACAGCCGTATTAATCGTTCCTACCGGTATTGGGGCGGCCATTGGTGGCTATGCTGGGGATGCTTTACCAGTGGCCAAAGCGATGGCCCAAGTTTGCGATCGCCTGATCACTCATCCCAATGTTCTCAACGGGGCCCAACTTTACTGGCCCCTAAATAATGTGTTTTATGTGGAAGGGTATGGGTTAGATCGCTTTGCCCAAGGACAGTGGGGACTGAAAGCCGTCCATCAAAACCGAGTGGGCTTAATTTTGGATCAAGGTATCGAACCAGAATTAAGAACCCGTCATCTTCAAGCCGCAGATGCCGCTAGAGCCACCCTAGGACTGACCTTAACGGATTATGTGGTCACGGACACCCCTCTAGGAGTAGAACTGCGTACCGCCCATTCTGGAGCCAGTTGGGGAACCATTGGCCACCCCGACAGCTTACTGAGGGCAGCAGATAAGTTGATCAGGGATGCCAAAGCAGAGGCGATCGCTGTTGTGGCTCGGTTTCCCGATGACGTGGATAGTGTGGTCTTAGATAATTATCGTCATGGACAAGGGGTTGACCCCTTAGCCGGTGCCGAAGCGGTGATATCCCATCTTATTGTCCGTCAATTTGTCATTCCTTGCGCCCATGCACCGGCCTTAGAACCGTTAGGAGTGGATGATACCATTTCCCCTCGGGCTGCGGCTGAAGAGTTGGGCTATACTTTTCTGCCCTGTGTGTTGGTAGGTTTAAGTCGTGCGCCCCAGTTTGTTACTCAAGCGCAACCCCAGAGTATCTGGGCCGATGAAGTGGATGCTTTAGTGATTCCGCAAACCGCTTGTGGTGGTAGTGCCATGCTCAGTTTAAGTCAGAGTAACACCCGTATCATCGCCGTTAGGGACAATACAACCACGTTGAATGTAACCCCCGAAGACTTAGGAAGGGAAGCCCTTACGGTAAACTCGTATTTAGAGGCGTTGGGTGTTTTGGTCGCTCATAAAGCTGGCATTAGTGCTGATGCCTTACGTCCTGTTGTTTCCCCTCTTACTCAAGCCTGTGACTAATCCCAACTCGTCCGATATGGAACCGTTAACCCGTACCCAAATTTTAGTGGTGATGGGGGTAACGGCGATTATTTTGTTAATTATTGCTAAGATTTGGCAATATTTCGGCTCTGTTGCCTTGATAAAAATTCAATTCTCTACTGACGGGCTAATCTATGGGGCGGCCTTAGCCAGTATGATCATCGTTGCTAGTAGTATTGTTTATCGTTTGTGGCCGGCTTATCGTCAAAGTGCAGATACTTACCTAGAATTGGTCTTGAAACCTTTAGTGTGGCCTGATTTAATTTGGTTGGGGTTATTACCCGGACTCAGCGAAGAATTACTGTTTCGTGGGGTAATGCTACCAGCCCTAGGATACGATTTCTTAGCATTGATTTTATCCAGTTTCGTGTTTGGGGTGTTGCATTTAAGTGGTTCCCAACAATGGCCTTACGTGGTTTGGGCAACTATTGTGGGATTTGCCCTTGGTTATAGTGCCTTAATAACTGATAATTTATTAGTGCCTATTGTGGCTCATATTATTACTAATTGGATATCAAGTGCGATCTGGAAGTTTAGTAATAGAAGCAGTGATGTTACTTCTTAGGTGATTGTCTTATGGAAGTTCAATTTAGAGAGTTTAATCCGTTTGATCTGTGGATTTGGTTAGAGTTTGAAACCGTTCCTTCTCCCATGGAAAAACAGTATCTAGAAGAGGTGTTTAATTCTTGGTTTTATTTAGGTAAATTGGGCGGATTTAATGCTGAGAATCTCCAAGTGCAAGATATGGGGGTGGAAATTAGTTATATGGAGTATAATACCCAAGTTTCTGATGAGACGATGATGGCCCCAATGCACAACATGGCTGAGTTTGAATACGAAGGGGTTTGGGGTCGTTGTTGGTTTGATCTCGGCACCAGTGATTTAATTGCCCTCGATATTTTGATCAATGCTTTGACTCAATTGAGTCAAGAATTAATCGTGATTAGAAAGTTGATTATTGGGGGAGAAAATGAAGATTGGCCGATTGTTAAGCAGCGACAGGCAATGTTTGCTGAGGAGAATTAATATAGCAAGACGGAACAGTTCTCATACTTGTGAGGTACAGAGTTTATCCCTTGGAGGCAGGAGTTATGTGTACCTCATGAGTCCGAGAAACGCTATAGTAGAGGTGGGGATGAAACCCCGACCAATTAATTAGCTCTGATTCCGTTTTTGTTTAAGAAGCTCATTGACTTTTTTACTAATTGAATCAGGATTTTCCTGGTAATTATAAATAAGATTTCTAATATCTTGATTACAAATTTGAAAATTAGCGAGTTTGAGCAAAGCTTCTCTTAAACCCTCAACCATTTCTAAGGCTTCTAAACGAACAACAGGACACTCCCAATAATTAGGAAAAAAGTGCTTATCATCTTCCAATATCTGGAGATTTTCAACTGCAGGTTCAGTGGTCATGCCAACTGTAACATCTGCCTTATTTTCTTCTAAAAATGCGTAACGTTCGTAGTAAGAACAGATACTTTCTTCAGCAAATATAATGTTATTATAATGTTTTTTGAGGTTAGCCAATCCGTCAAGGCGGTTCAGAAACTCATAATTCCCACAAAATTTGAGTTCCTTACGTTTATAAGCAAGGTCAGAAATCTTTTTAATCTTCATTTTCTCTGCCTTGTCTTTCGACATCACAAGACAATAATCTGTGTTTGTGCCTAAAATTTGTATCCATTCCGCCTGAAATCGAGGAATCGATTGATCATTTAATTCTTGGAGGATCTGTTGGGGGGTTTTTTCTTGAGGTTCAATATTCAAAACTAAACAACCCGTTGCTGTATAATCAACGATTAAATCAACCCAATGATTTTGTAGATAAGCATAATTGGTAACCGTTCCCCCATTGGCAAATTTTTGTATGCACTCGTACTGCTGGAGTTCAAAATTGAGATGCTGAGAAACTAACTCAACCACAACAATATTGGCGGGAAAATCTTTACACCCAATCAATAATTTTTTTTGATTACGTAGTCTATCACGAGCAAAAGAATTCCGTCCACCAATAATTGGATAGAGGGTTTGCTCAGCCGTAGATAGTTTACCTTCAAATCGTTTCCGTAACTTAATATTTTGTTTTTCTACTTCTTCAACCACTTTTTCTTGTAAATTGTCCAATTCTATCTCGACATCTCCAAATTTTATAGTTAGACCCCTCGATTTTATATACTTTGACACTAAGGAGAATAAAACAGGAAGATAAGGAAGACCTAATAAAATCAATACCCTATCCGTTGCCCGAAAAGAAGAGGCACGAAGTTCATAAAATAACAAAGCGACAACCAGTCCTTCATAGACTAAAACTAATAAGTAAATTAAATATTTAGGTGATTTCTGTAAGAAGTCAGTTAAATGTTTAGATAATTTCTGTCTGAAATTTTTATGATTAGCCATAAGATAAGTTTTCTTCTGTTTTTACTGCAAGATTACACAATTACCATTAAGGGTTAACTGTTTCCCTCGATAGGGACCATTTAACATCTTAATACTGGCTTTAACTGGTTCAGTATTGATCTCATTTCCAGGCTTAACTAGCTTCCAATCTAATAGTAACCCTTTGGTTCCTCGAATTAAATAGTAGGGGGTATTTTGCTCATCATATCCCACAATATTACCTGATTCATCACAGGTATCAAGAGAAATTTGAGAAATTTTAGGGGTTGGTCGTTCGTGGGATCTGATTTCAATTCTTTTTTTTGTTTCTCGGGAAATAGAGCGATAAGCCGTGTTAAACTTCTCCATAAATTCAGTGTTATGTGGATTCCATTTAGAGGCCATTAAATAGTATTTAACTGGAAGTAAACATTTATCTTGGTTCTCTTTAATAACCTTGATATTAAACCGTTGCTCTGGAAAAAGCTCGTATAAAATTTCTTCTCCCACTGCTTGAACTTCTGGCACCACTTGAACATCTTTTCGATCAAGATCAACTAATTTTGAAAAAGCTTCATAAAGGGTATCAAATTGAGAACCCACTCCTTTTCTTTGTAGTAGTGAATCTAATTTCTCAGGATATTGATAGCCACCACTTTCACTGACATAACCAATTTTCAAAGACTTAGCTTTCAGTTCATCAATTGATGAAATTGCTAATGGTTGATTTTGATTGATCTTTTTCTCATTGTAAAAAAAGCGGATGCAGTTTTCAAAGACAGGCTGCTCAGATATGAGAAATTCTCGACGACGTTGATTAGAATCTCTATAGGGAAAAGTAACTCTTGGTTCCCTATCTTTTTCATTTTTCCGAACGATATTTTCAGCCTGTCCCCAAGACATGAATTGATAGTGAGGTTTATGAGCCATTTTTTCGAGAATAGCACTGACAAGTTCTGTAATTTCTCCATACCCTTCAAAATCTTCTGTTACAAAGGGTTTCCACTCTCCAATGGCTACTTCAACCATGGTTAAATTGTTATTTTGATTTTCATTCAAACTAACGGCTTCGTTTTGACAACCTTCCAGCACAAACGTTAGAAAAAGAATGATTAATATAATAATTGTACGATGGACAAAAAGCATCTATCTTCTCACTATGTACAATAAACAGTTCAAGCATTAATATCATCTACGATGACAATACTTTAATGCCTATAGTTTAAACCACAATTAACTAAAATAACTTGTTTTAACATTGGTTTAAGAGACCCGTTTATTCTCTTTTCTCCCTGACATGGAACAAATCAGCTACAATAAAACACAAGAATTAATCCTTGCCCCATGTTATTAAATCGAATTTTAAACGACACGGATAAAAAGTGGCGACCCATCATCAAAGCTTTAGAAACAGCCATCGGTAAAGATGGAGTCATTCGTCGTAAAGAAGAATTATTGACCTACGAATGCGACGGTTTAAC
>JASJBX010000133.1 GCA_030066295.1 Crocosphaera sp. | reverse complement strand
GGTGGTATTATCAGGAAATTTAGGTTATGGTTTGATGATAAATTCCAATTGCGTTTAATCTTCTTCTGTTATTAAATATTCTGTTTCTATAGATTCATTTTCTCTTAATTTTCTTGATACTTGCTCAGGTAATTGTGCTATATTTAATAGTATCATGAAAAAAAAGAGATAATTTTATTGGGAAAACTATGTTGTTTACTGAATTGGTCTTAGAAAATTTTGGTCCCTATGCTGGTAAAAATATTATTAACTTACGAACAGAAAAAGATAACGAAACTCGTCCTATTATCCTCATTGGGGGAATGAATGGAGGTGGAAAAACAACCCTTATGGATGCGATACGTCTCGCATTATATGGACAACGCGCACAATGTTCAACTCGGAATAATCTTAGTTATAACGACTTTTTAATTCAAGCAATTAATAACCAAACTCCATTAGGAGAAGAAACGAGAATAGAATTAGCGTTTGAACATTTTATTGATGATGAATGGAAAGAGTTTCGTATTGTTAGACGCTGGAATAAACAACTGAAAGAGGGTAAAGATACTTTGGGAATTCTTGATACTGACTGGCCGGATAAAGCATTAGCTGATACTTGGGATGAATACATCGAAACTTTGTTACCATTGGGAATCTCTAACCTTTTCTTATTCGACGGGGAACAGGTGAAAGAATTAGCAGAACAAGAAACGCCTCCTACCACCGTTATCAAGTCAATACAGTCTTTACTCGGATTAGAATTGGTAGAAAGATTAGCGGTTGATTTAGAGGTTTTGGTTAACCGTAAACAGAAAAAACTAGCGACTCAAAAACAACTCAAAACTATAGAAAAAATTGAAGAAAAGTTGACTCACCACAAGCAAGAAAAGGAAAATGCAGTACAAGATTTTACTTCTGTTAATAATCAACTAAAACGGGCTAATAAAAAAGTACAAGAAGCATCGGAACGGTTTAGAATAGAAGGGGGGAAAATAGCAGCAGAAAGTAGTACCCTCAGACAAACGATTGACCAGTTAAAAGAGAAATTACAACAGCAACGAAGTGAAATGATAAGCTTAGCAGCAACCAGTTTACCTTTAGCTTTAATTACTCCCTTACTGACCGAAGCAAAAGAACAAGCAGAAGCAGAAGTTAAACAACAACAAGCTATCACGGCCAAGACTGTCTTACAACAACGAGCTCAAAAGTTACTTGACTATCTACAAACCCTCGAACTGACTCAAGAAAAATTGCAGAAAATTGAAACATTTTTACAACAAGAATATGAAACAATTAACCAAGATGCTGTAACAAAACGAGATCATAGTTTAGGAATAACCGAAGAAGAATTAAACCAACTGAATACATTGTTAGATTATAAATTACCCTTACAACTGGATACTGCTAAAAAACAACGAGAAACGTTACAAAAGTTAGAAGTTGATTTAGATAATAACGAGAGAAAGTTACAGGTTGCTGCATCTCCAGAAGACTATCAAAAACTCAGTGATGCACTTACCAATGCACAAAAAGAAGTTGCTAAGTATCAAAGCGAATATAACTCAGCAGAAAAACGTATTAGAGAAGCAGAAAAAGCGGTACAAACGACCATTAAAGACTTGAAAAGTTACACCGATGAAGCATTAGAAAAACAAAACAACGAACATATTATTAAATCGGCTGCTAAAGTCCAAACTACGCTACAATTGTTTAAGGAGCGATTAACCCTCAAAAAACTCAATAAACTAGAAGGGGAAGTAACTGAATGTTTCCGCTATTTACTCCATAAATCTGATCTCGTTCATCGGGTAGCTATTGATACCCATAACTTTAGTTTATCCCTTTATGATCCTCAAGGGGAAACCGTTCCAAAACATCGCTTATCCGCAGGGGAAAAACAACTCTTATCCATCGCATTTTTGTGGGGGTTGGCAAGGGTTTCTGGCCGTAACTTACCCATCGCTATTGATACCCCATTAGGACGACTTGATTCTTCCCACCGTAATAACTTGGTTGAACGTTATTTTCCCACTGCTTCCCATCAAGTTATCCTCCTTTCTACGGATACGGAAATACGACAAAATGAGTTACAACAACTTACCGAACAAGAGGCCATCGCTCATACTTATCTGCTAGAATATAACCCCGATGAGCGTAAGACCACGGTTCACTGCGATCGCTATTTTTGGTAATTTTTTTTGTTATTAAAGCGTGAAAAAATCGGAAATTTTTGCACCAGGGCTTGCCAGGGGTTTCGGTTTATGATAATCTAGATAAAAATGGGAAGGCTTGGCAATTTTAAAATTTTTGTTAGTATTTCCATTATGAAGCTTATATTTTTATTTTTACACAAATTTCGCCCCTTGGCAACCCCCTTCTTTTCTAACCTTTCTCAAGGTAGGGGGGTTAGACGGTTATAATCTAGGTTATAACGGGAAGAGGATCATCCGTCGTAACCCACCATCTTCAAGAGGTGGGCAAAGGTCAGAAACTAACAAAAAGAGAGAAAATAGTGATAATATTTGCTCACCCTACATTGAATGATTATGGAATCACCTATTAAACAAATCCGCTTATCACAAACCGCAAAAGATCAGTTAATTAAACTCAAAAGATACACCAAAATAGAACAGTGGAATATCTTATGTCGTTGGGGATTTTGTCGTTCCTTAGCAGAACCCAGCATTCCTTCTCCTGTCCCCATTATCCTCGATAGTAATGTAGAAATGACCTGGAGAGTATTCGGAGGAGAGATGGCTGATTTATTATTAATTGCCTTAAAACAACGGTGTTATCAAGATGGGTTAGGAACGGATAAAGAGACATTTATTACTCAATTTAGACTCCACTTGCACCGAGGAATTGGTTATTTAGCAGGGGATATTAAGATTAAAAAAATTGAAAATTTAATTGAATTGACTGTTACCTAAAACTTTTCTCTAACTCATTAGCTCAAAATCTGCTATAATGGCCATTTTGGAGTATATTGTGTATTAGGAGAAAATCGCTTATATGTCTCGTTATAGAGGACCTCGCCTCAGAGTTGTGCGAAGATTAGGAGAACTACCAGGACTAAGCAGAAAAACCCCCCGTCGGGCTTATCCCCCTGGTCAACATGGTCAAGGCCGCCGCAAACGGTCAGAATATGCCATCCGACTCGAAGAGAAGCAAAAATTATTGTATAACTACGGTGTCACCGAAAAGCAGCTAGTTCGTTACATGAAAAAAGCCCGTCGCGCCACCGGTTCTACGGGTCAGAAATTATTAGAACTGCTAGAAATGCGCCTAGATAACACCGTGTTTCGTTTAGGCATGGCAGGGACTATTCCAGGGGCCCGTCAACTGGTTAATCATGGTCATGTCATGGTCAATGGTCGTATTGTCAATATTGCCAGTTATCAATGCCGACCGGGAGATGTAATTTCTGTGAGAAATAAAGACAACTCTCGCCGTTTGGTAGAAACCAATATGCAGTATCCAGGGTTAGCAAACCTTCCTGAACATTTAGAATTTGATAAAAATACCTTAATCGGTAAAGTCAATGATGTGATTAAACGGGAATGGGTAGCATTGCAAATTAATGAACTACTGGTGGTTGAATATTATTCTCGGAAAGTTTAGTCGGGATGGGACAACTATCACAGTTGTCCTCTTTTTTTTGTGAATTTATATTGCTTTTTATATTAATTTTAAAAGAATTATTAAAATAGAATAATAATCGTTGGTAATCAGAAAATATCCTTTAAAATCATCCTATAATTGAAGTTAATTTAACAGCCTCAGAATCAAAAGATCGACTGGAAAGTTGAGCAATAATCAAGTCGATTGAAGGCTTTTTGTGCTGATTTTTTACCCTTTAATGGGTCGGGCGGGTTGACATATGGTACAAAGTTTAAAAAGCATAGACACTGCGATCATAACAGAAATTAGTCAAGATTGTCTCGTTTTTACCAATGCGATTCAAAAACAAGGGGTACTTTTTGTTCTCAAAGAACCTGACTTAAAGATCATCCAAGTGAGTGATAATACAAAACAATTTTTTGGAATATCTGCCCATGAATTATTAAATCAAACCCTTGAGCGAATCTTCCGTCAATCAGAAATCGATATTATCCGCGATCGCCTACAGAGAGACAATTTAGAATGGTATAATCCCATTAAATTATTACTCTATTTTGAGGAAAAATCTGAAGTATTTGAAGGGGTTTTAAGACGACAACCAGAGGGGTTAATTTTAGAATTAGAAGTGTCAGGATATCCTTATCAAACCTCTCATTTATCCTTTTATCATTTGTTTCGATCTTGTTATGGAAGAATTAAACAAGGGAAAAATTTACGAGACTTAGCACAAAAAATAGCCTATGAAATTCGCTATATTACAGGATTTGATCGGGTGATGATTTATCGGTTTAAAGAAGATAATAGTGGTGTGGTTATTGCAGAAGAAAAAACCCCTAGTCTCAATTCTTTCTTAGACCTACACTTTCCTGAAACGGATATTCCTCCTGAGGCAAGGGAATTATATCATCAAAATTTATTACAACTCATTTCTAATGTAAATGCTCAACCGGTTGCTATTATTCCTGATAGAAATAGCTTGACAAATCAGCCCTTAAACTTGAGCTTATCCGCCCTGAGAAGCTTCTCCCCTTGTCATATAGAATACCTAAAAAATATGGGGGTTTCGGCTTCGATGTCTTTGGGATTAATTAAAGATAATAAACTGTGGGGTATCATAGCTTGTCATCACTATTCCCCCAAGTATATTAGTTATGAAGTTCGCAAAATCTGTGAATTTATAGCGGAGTCAGTCATTGATCATTTACTAACGGCTCAAAAAACAGAAAATTGGGAGCAACAAGACCTTATTAAGCAGTTACAAACTTATCTCAAAACCCCTGTAAGATATGAAACGGATCTGCTCAGCAGATTAGTTCATAAAGAACAACAAAGCTTACTTAATTTAGTTAGTGCTAGTGGGGCAGCTTTGTGTTATGGAGGTAGTATTAACTTAGTAGGAAAAACCCCTCATAAATCAACGATAAGAGACTTGATTATCTGGTTAGAAAGCTATCATAAACAACAAAGCTTTGCTACCCATACTTTAAGTAAAGTCTATCCCCAAGGGGAAGCCATTAAAACAGAAGCCAGTGGACTTTTAAGTGTTTCTATTGTTCTTAATAACATCTCTTATCATATTCTTTGGTTTCGTCCTGAAGTTGTTCAAACCATCGAATGGGCTGGTGATCCCAGCCAAAGTTTATCCGTTGACGATGAAGGTAAGATTAAACTTTCTCCGCGTCAGTCCTTTGAACTCTGGAAAGAAACGGTACAAGCAACCGCTATTCCTTGGCAAGAATTTGAACAAGAAGCAGCCGAAAAATTAAGAGAGGGGTTATTGTTAGCAGCTTTAGAATTTTCTCATAAAGCCATGGAAGAAGCGGCCAATAACGCAGAAACAGCTAACCGTGCTAAAAGTGAATTTTTGGCCAATATGAGTCATGAATTACGCACCCCCTTAAATGCCATTTTAGGCTTTGCTCAAGTGATGCGTCGTTCTCAAACATTGGATAAAGAACATCAAGAAAATTTGAGCATTATTACGCGGAGTGGAGAACATTTATTAAACTTGATTAACCAAGTGTTAGACTTATCAAAAATTGAAGCAGGTCGTATCCTCTTTAATCAGACTGAATTTGATTTTTATCGTCTTTTAGATGACTTAGAAGATATGTTTCAGTTTAAAGCCGACGAGAAAAGGTTACAATTATTATTTGAGCGATTGCCTGATGTTCCCCAATATATTCGCACCGATCAAGTTAAACTCAGACAGGTGTTTATTAACCTCCTCAATAATGCCTTAAAATTCACCGAAGAAGGTGGGGTTTCCGTAAGGGTTCGTGGAGAAAAACTCAACTTTCTTGATGGGGAACATACCAGAGAAATAGACAGGTCAAATCGAACAATTATTGTGGAAATTGAGGACACTGGCCACGGCATTTCCGAAGAAGAATTAGACCATTTATTTGAACCCTTTGTACAAAGTCAGAGTGGAAAAGATCACCACGAAGGCACCGGTTTAGGGTTGCCTATTAGTCGTAAATTTGTACAATTAATGGGGGGAGAATTAACCGTTAATAGTGAAGTGGGAAGAGGAACTATTTTCCGCTTTCATATTCATGCTGAAGAAATTGAACCCACAGAAATAGAAACGCAAACCCAAGGAAAACGGCACGTTATTGCCTTGGCACCAAATCAACCGAAATACCGTATTTTAGTGGTAGATGATCGATGGAGTAATCGGGAATTAGTGATTAAATTACTAACTCCATTAGGCTTTGAAGTAAGACCAGCCAATAATGGAGAAGAAGCCATACAAGTTTGGGAAAAATGGGAACCTCATCTAATTTGGATGGACATGAGAATGCCTGTTATAGACGGTTATGAGGCAACTAAGCGCATTAAAGCCACAATCAAAGGACAAGCAACTGCTATTATTGCCTTGACCGCTAGTGTTTTTGAAGAAGAGAAAGCGGTGGTCTTATCGGCCGGCTGTGATGGCTTCATTCGTAAACCGTTTAAAGAAGCTGAAATCTTCAACGCCATGGAGAAACAAATTGGAGTACAATTCATTTATGAAAACGATGAAAAACCAAGCCAAGAAGCCCCAGATATTAATGTAAAACAAGCAATTAATCAAGAAATTCTTGCTACTTTATCGGATTCTTGGATTGGGGACTTAAAACAGGCTATCATTAATATAGATTCTGTGATGATTGATAGTTTACTGGCGCAAATCAAAGAAAATCATCCTGATCTCGTCCATGCTATTTATCATTTAACAGATAATTTTGAATATGAAAAATTGTTAAATTTACTTGAATAAATCAAGTTTTGTTGTCGGAGAAATTCAAAAATTACACCGACAAATATCGATAAAATAATGTAAAAAATTTTGTATTACTCAACAAAAAAATGACCGAAACTAATAGAAAGAATCTCTCAAAAGGTAACATCGTCGTTGTTGATGATTCCCCCATCAATTTACGATTAATTGTTGATATGTTTAAAATAAAAGGGTATGAAGTACGACCCGTTCCCAGTGGAAAATTAGCCTTAACTGCTATCCAAAACTTACCTCCAGACTTAATTTTGTTGGACATCATGATGCCAGAAATGGACGGATATGAAGTTTGTGAAAAATTAAAAGCTGATCCCAGAACTAAAGATATCCCTGTCATTTTTGTCAGCGCGTTGGATGCCGTTTTAGACAAGGTTAAAGCTTTTGAAATGGGAGGAGTTGATTATGTTAGTAAACCCATTCAAGAAAAAGAACTCTTTGCTAGGGTCGAAACCCATTTACAAATTCGTAGATTACAGAAACATTTACAAGAAAAAAATTATAAGTTAGCTAAAGCTTTTCAACAGCTAAAACAAGCGCAAAGTCAATTAGTTCAATCTGAAAAAATGGCAGCATTAGGACAGTTAGTGGCAGGTATTTCCCACGAAATTAATACTCCCTTGGGTGCCATTCGTTCCTCCGTAGAAAATTTAGTAGACTTCTTAGGAAAAGATATTGAAACCCAGTTAAACTTTTGGCAAACCATTGATTCTAGACAAACACCTTACTTTTTAGAACTGTTAAGATATCCTTCGTTACAAGGGTTATCCAGTCGGGAAAAAAGACAGTTAAAAAGAAGGCTAAGAAATACTTTAGAAGCGGAGAAGATTGGACAAAGCGATCGCATTGCAGATACCTTGGTGGATCTCGGCATTTCTGAACAAGAGTTACCTTCTATTTTACCCCTATTTAAGCAACCAGACGGCTTAGATATTCTGGAGAAAGCCTATCAATTTTTTACCCTAAGAAAAAGCACTCAAACCATTCAAACTGCCACAGAAAGGGCAGCAAAAATCGTCTTCGCTTTAAAATCTTATGCCCGTTATGATTTTGGTACAGAAAAGATGGAAGGGGACTTAATTAATGGGATCGAAACCGTCTTAACGTTATACCATAATCAAATCAAAAGAGGCGTTGAAGTTATTAAAAATTATCAAGAATTACCTTCTATTTTTTGCTATCCCGATGAATTAACCCAAGTATGGACAAATTTAATTCATAATGCCTTACAAGCGATGAATTATGAAGGTATTTTAAAGATTGATATTGAGAAAAGTAATGATATAATTAATGTGAAAATAATCGATAGTGGTCAGGGGATACCCAGTGGTGTTTTACCGAGAATTTTTGAGCCATTTTTTACCACAAAAGTTTCAGGAGAGGGTAGTGGTTTAGGGTTAGACATTGTCAAACGAATTGTGGAAAAACACGATGGAAAAATAACCGTTAATTCCCAACCAGGAAAAACAATATTTACCGTATCTATTCCTATGATAACTCAAGAAAATTCTGCTCACAACGACGAAACTAAAGAATTACAAATCTCCCAATAATCAATCATCAGGAGTTGTTAGTTATGGCTAAACCAGTAATTTTATGTGTTGATGACGAGAAAGTTATTTTAGATAGTCTCAAAATTCAACTGAAAAAAGAATTCCAAGATACCTATCTTTATGAAGCAGCAGAAAGTGCGGATGAAGCCTTAGAAATTATAGAAGAATTACAAGAAGATGATATTACTATTTTAGTGATTGTATCAGACTGGTTAATGCCAGGGATGAAAGGAGATGAATTTTTAATTGAAGTTCATAAACGCTTTCCAAAAATCATCAAAATTATGTTAACTGGTCAAGCAGATGAAAACGCAGTCGAACAAGCAAAAAAATACGCAAACTTACACAGTTGTTTATATAAACCTTGGAATAGTGAAGAGTTGATTGATAACATTAAATCAGGTTTATCTCATGTATAATCAACTAACATTATTTTTTCCTAATTATTATTACACCACTATTGTTACCTATGTCTCCTGACCTTAATGAATTGATCAAAATTGATGATGATAAACCCATTGTCATTTGTATTGACGATGAAATAACTGTTTTAGATAGTTTAAAAATTGAACTAAAAAGGGCTTTAGGTGATGAGTATATTATCGAAACTGCAGAAGGAGGGGAAGATGCCCTAGAATTAATGGAAGATTTAATTGCAGATGGCTGTCAAGTTGCCTTAGTTTTATCGGACTATATTATGCCAGATATAAAAGGAGATGAAGTCCTAAAACGCATTCACGAAATGTCTCCTAATACCCTCAAGATAATGTTAACTGGTCATGCTAATTTAGAGGCAGTTAGTAATGCCATAAAACACGCCAGACTTTATCGTTATGTTTCTAAACCTTGGCAGTCAGAAGACTTAAAGTTAACCGTGGTGGAAGCGTTGCATAGTTATTTACAAGATCAAAAATTAGTAGAACAAAGAGTACAATTAAAAGAACTCAATTCACAACTAGAAGAACTGATTCGTAACCAAGCAAAAATCATTGCTGAACGAACAGCAGAACTTGAACAAGCGAATGCACAACTGAAACAAGCGAATGAAGAATTAGAACAATTAGCCACTTTAGACCCATTATTACAAATCGCTAACCGTCGTCATTTTGATGAATATTTAAAACAAGAGTGGGAAAGATTCTGTCGAGAAAGACGTTATATATCTTTAATTTTAGCTGATGTTGATTATTTTAAACAATATAATGATGAATATCAGCATCAAGCCGGAGATCACTGTTTAATTGCTATTGCTAAAACTATCCAAAGAAGATTAAAACGACCGGCTGATTTAGTGGCCCGTTATGGAGGAGAAGAATTAGTGATTGTTTTACCCAATACTAACCCAGAAGGGGCGGTAAAAGTTGCCCAAAGAATACAAGAAGCAATCGCCTTATTAAGAATACCTCATCTTCGCTCTACAGTCAATGAATATGTGACGATTAGCATGGGAATAGCAGGAATGATTCCCATTAAAGGATGTTCTCCTTTGATGTTAGTTAATATGGCGGATAAATGCCTTTATAAAGCTAAAGATAACGGACGAAATCGTTTTTTTTTGGAAGTGGTTTAAGGATTATTTAATTAATAATTATCAACTTTTCTTTAACCAGCGATAAGCAATTAAACTGATGAGATAACCCATAATCAGACTAATAAGAATACTGACACTTGTTCCTATCCATAAACTGGTTAGAGATGAATTTTCTTGTGTGGGTTCAAGGTATTGAGAAATGGTTTTTATGAAGGGTTCAGTTAATAGTTGCCCTATAAAGATTGGGAATAGATGAAATCAGTTTGGTTAAGGGTCAGGGCAAATTTATTATTGTTTTAGTAGATTTAGATACAGGAAAATTAATAGGATTAGTTAAAGAAAGAAAATCGAAAACTCTCGAAGAGTATTTAGAGTC
>JASJBX010000132.1 GCA_030066295.1 Crocosphaera sp. | reverse complement strand
AGTACCTGGACAAAAATAAACGTTACGGTTGAGACAAGGGAGACTGGGAGAGGGGAAGACGTAACTACCCCGTCACCTTATCACTTTCCACACTCCCCACCCTCTAATTATTAGGTACTTTCTTGTTCTTGCGGACTCACAGCCGGCTCTTTAAAGACAATACGTAACCAAAGGGGAGCCAAAAAAGTAGTGAGGATAACCATCATAATAATCGCTGCTTCCGTGGACTGGGAGAGGGCCCCACTGTCTGCTCCCACACCGGCAAATACTAAACCCACTTCTCCCCTAGGAATCATCCCTACACCGATGGCCAGTTTATTGAGGTCAGGTTTTCCTAGAACCGTGAAACCAGTGACCACCTTACCAATGATAGCCACAACCACTAAAAAGACAGCTAAAATTAACCCTTCTCGGTTACTGGGAACCGTAGGGTTAAGGACACTCAAATCGGTTTTTGCTCCCACACAGACGAAGAAAATAGGCACAAAAATGTCAGAAATGGGCGCAATTAATTCTTCAAGTTCATGACGTTTGGCCGTCTCTGCTAAAACTAAACCGGCAGCAAACGAGCCGAGAATGCCCTCTAAGTGAATGATTTGGGCGATATAAGACAGCACAAAAGCAAAAGAAATAGACACTAATAATAATTGCCCTCTGGTCTTCATTTCCTCCACTAACTTGACGTATAAAGGACTGAATAAACGACCCAGAAGAATCGCGCCAATGAGAAAAACTGCAGCACTAACGATGAGATAAAGGATATTGAAAACTTGAATCTCTCCCGTTTTTACTAAACTGGCCACCACGGCTAAGACAATAATGCCCAAAATATCATCCAACACCGCGGCCCCGATAATAATTTGTCCTTCCGAGGAACTTAAACGACCTAATTCCGCTAATACTTTCGCTGTAATACCGATGCTGGTAGCAGTTAAAGCAGCCCCGGCAAACACTGCAGGAACAATGGGAAGATTAAACACATAGATTAATCCTAGGGTTCCTAGAGCAAAAGGGGTTACCACTCCTACTATTGCTACAATGGCTGCTTGAGGACCCACTCGGATTAATTCTTTTAAGTCAGATTCCAGTCCAATTTCAAATAAGAGAATAATTACCCCTAACTCCGAGAGAACCGAAATCACTTCCCCTTGGGAGGAAAACACCGCTTCTAAGCCCTCTGGGGTTACTTCGGTAGTCAATTGTAAAAATTGCATCAGAAGGGAGTCAGTGGCACTAAAACCCCCCTCTGGGAAGACTAATAACCCTAGGGCTGATACCCCAACGGCCACCCCTCCCACGAGTTCCCCTAACACTGGGGGCAGATTAATACGGAAACAAATTTCACCCCCTAATTTACTGGCAAAATAGATCACAACTAAACTGAGGAGGACACTGGCCAAGACCAGGGAACTATCGGCGACTTCCCCTTCTGTTGCCGTTGCCAGTAACGGGACAGGAGAATAGAAATAGGTTACAAACCAGCTTGATGTTAATATATTCATGCAAATTGTTATATCAGCTATCATCTAAAGTAGAAATGACTTTTATCTACTTTACAAGTTTCTTCCTCCTAGGTGATCGGCGATCGCTGATTAATGATTAAGTTGTTTAATTGTTTCAAGTGGTTTGAAATTGTTGGAGCAACCAGCGACTGACTTCTGAATGATTATTTTCTCTACTTTTTTGTAAAGCTTGAACTAGAATATTTATCTCTAAGTTCAGTAAAACTTGGGACTGGGTAATTCTTTTACTCCCTTGACCTTCTATTTTAAAAGCAATAATGTTGATATTTTTTACATCAACAATCCAATATTCTTCTACACCAAAATCTTCATATAGAAGACGTTTTTCTCCTTTATCATCCGCAAGAGAAGTATTAGCAACTTCAATCACTAGATTTGGTGGTGGATAAATAGTTAAGTCAATCGCACCAGTTCCATAAGGAATAACATCAACATTATCACCGATATAAAAAGATAAATCAGGTTGTGCTTCTCTAACTCCTACTTTACGATAACTACAAGCATCATGACCATTTAAAGGAATGCTTTTTATGGCAGCATAGATATGAATAGCATAATTAATAATCGAGTGGTCTTTTGAGTGATCATTTCCTAATGGTGTCATTTCAATTCTTGCTCTTTGGTTGTAATAATAAAACTTAGCTTTTTCATAGGTTGAATCGTCCCATAACTCTGAAAATTCATCCCAAGTTAAATTAATCCAACTTTCAGTTATTATTTTAGGGTGCGTGGTGATCATAGCAAAACAATGATACTCATATTGATACTAACAATTTTAGCTTAGGGAAAAAAGTAAATCAAACTATCCAAGATAAATGATACTTGACTATGATTTCGTTAAACGCTCCTGATAATCTAGGTAAAATATTAAAATAAAATTAACTATAAAAAAAGTTTCTCATACACTTTTATTATTAATGTTGGTATTATGTTGATAAGTAGAGATGACAAAACAAGAAAAAGAAATATTATTCATTAAACTGTGTAAAGGGTTAGAATCCGATGTAGAAAAATTTATTAATAATTTAGCAACCTTATTACAATTGTCCATTTATGCTGCTCAAGGGTTAGGAGCATTAGGTAAACACATTTCTGCTAGAAGATCATCTAATAGTGAACTTCAATCTAATTTACCCTTAATTCCACCCGTTGATTTTGAAAAGTTGTTACCTGCATCTCCCGTTGGTGCAGTGACTAGCGCACAATATCAAGATGGACATCTTAAAATACATAGAGGTATTTGTATTGGGCGATCGCTTTTAAGTCAATGGCAAGAAATTTTTACAGTTGATGGGTTAACACCGTCTCATTTATTAGTGACTTCAGCTACCAGTTACTCAGGAGAAAATAAACAATCTTATGCTTTTCATGTTCAACAAAAACCCAGTTTATTAATCGAACCACCAGTAGAAAAAATTGAAAAAGTAACGAAACAAAGTAAATTTTTCTTTTGTCCTGTGGTAGATAAAAATAACGTTCCTGTGAGAATATCTGGTTCCTATGGAGAGCAACGTCACGACAATATAGAAAAGATGGTATCTAATTTATGTCGTCCTTACGAGGCAGCAGATCCTTTAATTGATCAATTTCAAAAGTATTTAAAGGACAAAATAGGAGAAGACCGAAAAAATCTTTTATTAATTACCAATAGTTACGCCGAAGCTAAAACCTTCTACAATTGTCTAAAATCATCCTATCAAGAAAAAGCGTCTTTTGTGGTACGAGATGGAGACAGTGATTTATGGACATCAACCATACAGAATACTAATGTTCCTCGTTCTAAAATGACAGAATTCCCCAGTCAAGGAAAAGAACTATTAATTGCCCCTATTGGTGCTATTTCTCGCGCGGTGAACCTCATGCACCCAGATAATAAAGAAGAGCCTTATTTTGGCGGTATGGTAATATTAGTGAGACAGCATCCCCGTCCTGATGACAATCAAATTATTATCAGCGCAGTTAATAAAAATGCGGTTGATAATATGGGTTCTAAACCTGTCGCTACCATTCAAAGAGACGCGAGAAACACAAGGGATGTCTTCTTGGCTGTACCACAAATTTTCTCTAACCTACCAGACGAAATACAAGGCGTTGCGATGAAAAATCCTCTGGTTTGGACATTAGCAGTCAATTTAACCCAATTAATTGGCCGTAGTACCCGTGGAGGACGCAATACGGTAGTTTGGTTCACGGATGCTGCCTTTATGCCACACACTGCACAAGGGAACCATGAACGTGATACAGCGCAAACGTCTCTTTTATTAGCGGTTCGTGAGCTTTTGGGGAATGCTATTAAAGAAGGGGGTTCATCGGGTCGTTTAATTGAAACGTTATACGGGCCTGTTTATCATCCTTTGACTCGTTTAAATCATTTTATTAACGAAGTCGATTTGTAAAGTAAAAAATGTCCACTCTACATCATTTATCTATCTAGCAATTATTTTCAAATTATGGCACCAAGATACAACTATTTTCAACCGATTTATTTTGAATACGATGAAGCATTGATTAAAGATATTACAGGTTATGTTATGGCATTTCCTAATCTAGAAAAATTTAAACTACATTATGATGAAGAACATAAAAATGCACCAACTGATTCTTTATTAGATACGTTACGTTTATTGTTCCCTCAAATTAGAGTGATTAATAAGCTTACAAGGTTTAATAAGATTACTAAAGAGTATGAACCTAACCCCGCAGCTTTTTTAGCCAATGAACCTGTTGATACTGAAACTTTATCCTTAATATTCAGAAAATGGGTTGAAGTTTGGTATCCAGAATCAAGTCATGAAAAAGTAAGAGAATTATGTACTCCAGAACAATTTCAATGGAAAGATGCAACTTAAAAGGATTTAGAATGGTGGTCACCAGCATGGAGAGTTGCTAAGATATTAAGTGAACAGGAATATGAATTAGGAGATAAAAAATTTAAGTTATTATTTAGTCCTAGTAGAAAAGGTAATACAGTTGAGTTAGTTTCTTGGCCACCTTTGACAACTTCACGTGAATATAAAGCTTCTATTGGCGTTGTTATCTCTACCCAAAGCGATCTAGACAAGAAAAGAATCAATATTCATTTTAAAATGAAACGTTGGTTTGTAAAAAGAGGAGATAAAGATGAAATAGGTTTACAAAAGAATACCACTCATTGTTATATTCGTAAGCTAAAACCTTGGTCACCAGAGTTTAATCTGTTTGAGCCTAACGCTTTTACAGTTTTAGGAGCTAAAAATGTTAAAAAAGAACGAGAAGAAGATAATGAAAATGGATTTGAACGTCAATGGAAAGATAAAAAAATACGAGCAATATTAGATAAACTAGGAGTGAAAATTCCTGATGTTGAAGATGTACTTAAAAACCCTTTCAATTATTTTGAAAGTAATGATCTAGATATTTTGATTCCTGCTAGAGCATCGCAAAAAGTGGGAGTTGGAACGGGTTTTCCTATTTCTGATGCAAGAAGATTACTAAAACAAATTACTAACTTTCTGCCTAAGACTGTAACCTTAACTCAACCTTGGAAAAAAATATCTAAAATTGAAAATAATGAGATTATTAAACAGCAGTTTAAACAAGCTTCTGAGTTGACAAAACAAAAATTTCTTGAGCAACCTAAAATTCAAAAACCTTCTAACAATCAATTACCTGAACTCACGGAAGTTTTAAAAGAGTTCTTAAAGCAAAGAGCGAATAATATAAGGGTTTATGTTTGTACAGCAAGTAATTCTAAAACAAAAGATGCTATTCAAAAAATTGCTGAGCATTATTTTGAAAATAATTTAAACTTACAATTTATTCCTTGGGAAAGTATAGCTGATCCAATAGAATATAAAACATCAAAAAAAGATAAAAATAAAAAGATTCCTCAATTACAACATATCAAAGTTTTCGCTGATAAATATAAACAAGATAGTCCTACACCGATCATAGTTGAAATATTAGATCAGGATCACCCATCTTATAAAGGTAATGCTGATCCAAAATCTCACATTAAATCACTATTGCCAAAATGTAAACTAATTCCTCAATGTATCGTTTCTTATGAACAATGTACCGATAACAAGAAAAAAGAAGAATTAGAACAAAGTTTATTTAATCGTGCTTTTCAATCGATTTTAGATGCAATAATGCCTTTTGATCAAAATTATCCTTTATCTACTTCTGAAGATAATAATGTTTATGCAGGATTTCATATAATTTCTCGAAATAAAGCAACATCTAATAAAGCATTTAATGAACCCGTATTAGTTGTTATTTATAAAAATGAGCTTAAGGTTTTATTAGTAGCAAGAGATCCAAAATTCAAGTCATTTACTGAAGCAATTAATTATTTAGCGAACAACAATAATGACAATAATAATATACAGCCTAACGTCATTATAAATAAGATGTTAGACGAACTTACTCTTAACTATTCAAATGCTGAAAATATTTATCTTTATGCTCATGCACAAAATTCTAGAAGATATTGGCCATGGTTACAAGATACATATTTCAACCCTAGTAAGTCACCCACTAAGAAAATTACTATTATTCGTATTCGAGATTTAATAAATAATGAAGTGGCATCAGGATATGGACTACCTATAGCAAACGAAGATTTTTCTAAAAATTTTGATCCAGAAATAGCGTCTTATGCAAATGAAATTTTCATGCCACTTAATTCTAACCTTGAGGAAATACCATTAATAGAATTACATCAAACCGTATTAAGTATTGCCAAAAAACCAGAGACAAATCAAAAACCCAAAAATGTCAGTCGCTTTGACTCATATACCTCTAAGGGAAAAACTAAAGATCCTTCTTCTAATGTTTATTGGAAAATGCCTCAACCTCGCGCTCATAATATATTAGCTACACCATCACCAGAAAACTTTATCTTACATCACAAAATTGCTCATGAGTTGCGATCGCTTCATTGGTGGAGTGCAGACGAATGTAAATATCCTCTCCCTTTATCTTTAGCTGAGAAGCTTAAAGAATGGTGTTTTAGTGACTCAGTTGAGTGAAAAAAAGGTCGAGATGGTAATATCCATCTCAACCCTCAAAATAATATCAAAATATAGCACTACATATTTTGGTTAGGACATTAACATAGATTATTGCCTCCTAGAAGAAGCAGTCTATTTTTGACTTTTGCCTTTCGCGTAGTGGTATATCTCTACTTTTTGGGTAAAATTACCTTATCAATAACGTGAATAACGCCGTTACTGGTCATGATATCAGCCTTAACGACGGTTGCATCATTAACCATAACCGAGTCCCCTAACTCAATTTTAATTTTGCTACCTTCGACGGTTTTAACCTTACCCTCTTCGAGATCGGTAGATTTAACCACACCAGGAACTACGTGATAAGTTAAGATAGCGGTTAGTTTGTCCTTATTTTCTGGTTTGAGTAAGTCTTTAAGGGTGTCTTCTCCTAATGCAGCAAACGCTTCATCGGTGGGAGCAAATACGGTAAACTTATCTTCACCGGACAAGGTTTCTACTAAGCCAGCAGCCTTAACTGCAGCCACTAGGAGTTCAAAGTTATCAGCAGCTACAGCAGTTTGGACAAGGTTCATCTCAGCTTTTTCTGCTATTATTTCGGTTTCTGTCTGAGACGCTTTTTGTTCCATCTTATCAGCAACAGCAGGGGCCACGGAGAAGCCAAGGGCCAAGAGTACCCCTACTACGGTGGAAAAAGATTTTAATCCAGTCATTTGTTTAATCATTGTTTTCTTTCTGTAATGTTAAGCATTGTAACGATTCTAACTTAAATTTACAAAAGAAAAGTTAAGATTTTGGCAAACTGGGAACTTTTATGTTACTCGATAGAGGCGAGGTCAATCTTCTCCCCACACGTCTGATAACCTTCCACTCAAGACTCAGAGGCGGTGACTGTCTCATTTTCCCGTTTAACGCGACGGATAGGTAAATTAGCGATCAAGGCAGTCATCCGTTGATCGCTTTCTAGGGAAAATTCCATTTCTTCGGGGTCAATCTCCACATAACGGTTAACCACCGCTAGAATCTCGGCTCGCATCGCTTCGAGCATTTCGGGGTTTAATCCAGCGCGATCGTGAGCTAATATGAACTTAAGACGGTGTTTCGCTTCATCACCGCTTTTAGCTTGAGTTTTCCAGGGAAATATTTTTTCAAGGAGATCGAGAATCATGGGTTTGGGGTAGAAATAAGTTTACTTTTTGAAAATACTGAGAAGACGAGTCAGAAGGTTATCATCGGCTGCCATAAAATCGAGAAAAGGAATATCTTTTCCATTTAGCCGTTGGGCAATATTGGTAAAGGATAAACCAGGAAGAGAAGGTGTTTCTTCTAACACCAAGGGTTCCCCTTTATTAGTCGAAATAATAATCCGTTCATCATCAGGAACAATACCCAATAAAGGAACCACCAATAAATCTAAAATATCCTCTACCCCAATCATTTGATTGAGTTGGATCATTTTCGGTTTAATGCGATTAACAATGAGATGAATCTTTTTAATATCTTCGCTTTCTAGCAACCCTACAACCCTATCAGCATCACGAACAGCGGCCATTTCAGGAGTTGTAACAATGATAGCTTCTTGTGCCGGGGTAATGGCATTACGAAAACCCATTTCAATGCCAGCAGGACTATCAATTAAAATAAAATCGAACTGCTTATCTAAATCCGCCACTAACTTCTTCATGTCATCAGGACTAATGGCTTCTTTGGTACGATTTTGAGCGGCCGGTAATAACATTAAATTAGGTTGACGTTTATCTTTGACTAATGCCTTCTCAATAGAACATTCCCCAGATAAAACATCAAGGGCCGTATAAACCACCCGTTGTTCCAGTCCCAAGAGTAAATCTAAATTTCTTAAACCAAAATCCGCATCTACCACAGCGATTTTGTACCCTAAACGGGCAATGGCCGATCCCAAATTAGCGGTAATAGTAGTTTTGCCAACGCCCCCTTTTCCAGAGGTGATTACAATAACACGACTCATAATGTAAAGCTCAATTATCCAATAGACTTAAATTAAGTATTATGCAGGATTAGGGGTGTTTTTTTGAGTCCATCCCTGATCTTTGACAGTAAACGTATGGGTTTTGCTAAAATTGAGAGCAGACTTGAGGCGTATCCCTTTGGTGGTTAAATAGGCCACCTCTGGTTCAAAGACCTCTGGACTGTCCCCTGGTGGTCGCGCTACGGCTTCACCAATGCGTAACTGGGTGGGCTGCATTCGCAAAGCCATGATACAACATTCTGGGTTGCCTTTTGCCCCTGCGTGAGCAATTCCCCGTAAATGTCCCCATACAATAATATCCCCATCAGCGATTACCTCCCCCCCTGGGTTGACATCTCCTTGAATGATAATGTTCCCCGGATGACGAATGGCAACCCCTGACCGAACGGTGGTTTTGAGATATAAGGGTTCGATGAGATTGGACGATGTGACCGTATCTGTGGGGAACAGTTCCCGTTTGGGAGTCTCTTGTTCAACGGAATAACCGGCGGTAGCTGCGGTAATGGCGGTTTGACGACGACTGGTGAAAACACGGGTTAATTTTAATTCTGCTGCGTCTAACGCCTCTCCAATATTGTGAAACTGCCGACTATCCAGTAAACGGTTTTCCACTAATAAATGAACAGGAGTTCCTGGTGTCCAAGTTCCTTTATGATGGTTTAAACAGTATTTTAGGTCTTGTAATAACTCTATCCAATCCTTGTTTCCGTCTTTGGCTTCGGTGTCTGGCAAGATTAACAATAGTTTTTTCCCTGCCCTTTTTAGGTGAACTTGAGAATAAGGTTTAGAGGTATTGGTATTAGCTTTGGATAAGGGTTTTGTTGACTCACGATTCATAGACTCAAACCTCTGTGACGTTTTCCCAACATCCAATCACAGATTACGATGTGGGCCTACCTGAAAATAGTGCGTTTCTAGTTATCTCCATATAATAGCTTAGAAAAATTTTAAAAGTAATGAACTTCTGACCCCTCAGTTGAAACATTTAAGAAACTTGTTATCATATTAAGAAATGTTAATGCTATACTCATCGGCATCTCCTAGAGCTTTATGGCATTAGTTCCCTAGACCTCACTCATTCTATGGACTACGGTCATATTGCTCGCGGGTACTTTCTGAAAAATACTCCACAAAACTTAGTTAAGTTTTGTAATTTTCTTCATTTTTTAATCTCTCGTCATCATGAATACATCCATACTTAGTTTAGTTTTCAAACCCAACGTTAACCCTAACATTGCTTCCCAAACTGCCTGGGCTATTTTTCGAGCAGTTGTGGGAATAATGATGATCCATAATGGACTCGACAAACTAGGCAATATCGAAAGCTTTGCAGAAGCCTATGTGTCTTATATTGGACTGCCGTTTCCCATCTTCTTCAGTTATGTAGCTGCTTTTACGGAATTAATTGGTGCGCCTTTAGTTGCTCTAGGTTTATTCACTCGTCCGGCTGCTTTAGGATTATTGGCTACCATGATCGTTGCCATGTATCACCACATTTTGGTAGCAGGTTTAAGTATTGCTTATCTTGAATTGTCTGCTATCTATGCCGTTTGTTTCCTCTTCTTTTTAATCAATGGTGCCGGTTTATTTTCCACCGATGCTTTAATTTTGAACTGGTTGGATAGTCAAGCTTTGACCCAAAAAGCGAAGCAGATTATGCTACTAGAAAAATCTTATCAAGCTTCTCAGAGTAATCAAGAACAACAAATTCCATAGGGTGTCAACTACTCCTGTCCGCTATCGCTGAGACAGGAGCTTGCATCTAGACTCCACCGCAACTCTAAGAACTTTTGCAAGTCCTTAGCTTTGGCTTCAACGTCTGACACATTAGGGGATGCTGACAA
>JASJBX010000020.1 GCA_030066295.1 Crocosphaera sp. | reverse complement strand
TTGTTAAAACTCAAACTAATAGTACCACGAAGGAAGTTCTGGCAGTCCTTAAGGGGATACCAGAAGCCTACACTGTACCGTCAGGTCAGTGTAGGTAGTTCACGGGTAATAGTAATGTTTATTGGGACAACAGAAGCAGCCAAACGGTTAGGCATTTCCACAGCCAGACTGCGGGTACTGCTCAAAGAAAGAAGAGTGGAAGGAGCCTATAAAATCGGTAAAACCTGGTTAATTCCCTTATATAACGGTTCTCCTGTGATTGCCAGACGCAAACGAGGCCCCAAACCCAAATGGAAAACAAAACAAGTGCCAGCCAAAAGCCAAATCTATGTCAATCGTCACGTCATTAATGATAACAAGAGTTTAATGCAGGAAAACCCTGATTTTGTGACAAAACAGGAAGATATTGTCCATCTTGACCCTGTATTTTCCGTAAAGTTGCGGGGAAAGAATACTTATGGTCATGAAATTCAGATTAATGGGCCTTGTCGTCTTATTTATCGTCCCGATGCCCCTCAATGCTTTGGCGCAACCGTTTGGATCGAAACCTTATCTCCCGTCAATGTTATATGAAGTCCCTACTACCGTCGCCCCTCATCAAATAATGTTTAGATTAAATTGTCATAGGTCATTTTGTAATTATTTTATACTCTTAATAATGTAACTATTTTTAGCTTTGCTCATTATTAATCCATAATTTTTTATAGTAACTGATGTGATCGATTTTTATTTTAGTTAAACAATAAGAATTTAACTTTTTAAGACCTCTTGAATCATAAAATTAGCCTGAGAACCATATCCTCCTCCAAACAAATTAAAATGATTTAAAATGTGATAGAGATTATATAAAGTTTTACGTTTTTTATACCCTTGCTCTAACGGAAGCACCTCATTATATCCCCGATAAAAAGCAGCCGGAAACCCTCCAAAGAGTTCGGTCATTGCAATATCAACCTCGCGATCGCCGTAATAAGTAGCCGGATCTAATATCACCGGTTCTCCTGCTTCTGTCACCGCTACATTTCCTGACCATAAGTCACCATGAACGAGGGAAGGTTGAGGCGAAATATAGGATAAAACCTCTCTTACTTTGTTAACAATTTGACTGTAATTACCGAAATTGCCTCCCTTTCTTGCTGCTAATTTTAATTGAAATCCAATGCGATGATCGGCAAAAAAATCAGCCCATTTTTCTGTCCAATTATTAACTTGTGGTGTGGAACCAATAGTATTATTTTGCTCCCAACCAAACTTATTTTTGCCTCGATATTGGTGCATTTTTGCTAAATTTCTACCCATTGCTTCCCAAGATGTATTAGAAGACCGACCAAATTCCAACCATTCTAGAACAATATAACTAGAACGTTCGGTCATGCCCCAACAAATGGGTTTAGGAACCCTAATGGCTTGAGTTTGTGCCATTTCTTTGAGTCCCAATGCTTCGGCTGCAAACATTTCTACTTGAGACGCATGGTTGATTTTCACAAAGTATTTATTATCCGAGTCAATCACACAATAACCCTGGTTAATACAGCCACCACTTACCGATTTTTGCTTTTCAACAGTAAAGGGTTTTTCTGTTGTCTGACTAATATGTTCAGCAATTTGTGTCCACATTATTTTTGACCTTAATTATCAATGATTTTACAGTTTACAGTTAAAAATAAAATATTGCCAATCAATAATTTTCAATTTCTGACAACCGTTACCCCATAAGCATCAGGATTAAGATATTTTTGTGCTGCTTGCTGAATATCATCTAACGTTAAAGATTGAATCATTTGTGGATAGGATAAAGCCGGGGTAACATCCTTCATTTGAGAATAATAATAGCCATAAAGATTAGTGCGATCGCTGGGTCTTTCATTATTAAATACAAACCGGTTAACCGCTTGTCTCTTAATGCGATTTAATTCCTCTTGGTTAACAGATTCTTGTTGAATTTTATGTAAATGCTGAATAATATTATTTTCAACCTCTGTAATATTATCCGTTAGTAACTTAGCAGCAATGTAGAACATTCCTTGCACTTTTTGAGTCATATTACTCACACTAATTTGAGAAACTAACCCTTGATTCTCTCGCAAATCTTGGAATAAACGGGATGTCTTCCCTTTCCCTAAAATAGAAGCCAAAACATCCAACGCATAAGTTTCATTTAACTCCAAAAAACCAGGTACTTTCCACATCATTATTAACCTAGTTTGTTGAAGTTTATCATCGTCATATTCTTGACGAACAATATCCTGAAAAGGTGACTCAGGAGTATTAGGAAATGTTAACGTATTAAAGTTATTAGAAATAGTCTTCTGAGAATAAGCAGTCTGCTCAAAACTATTAGTAACGATATTAACTAATTCCTCAACTGGAAGATTCCCCACCGCGACTGCTGTCACCGATGTTGGTTGATAACAACTATTATGAAAGTCCCGCATTTGTTGAGGGGTTAACCCTTCAATAACCGATGCTGGTCCCAAGACCGAACGACGATAGGGTAAACTATCAAAACAAGTCTCCATCGCTCGATAAAAAGTGCGACGGTTAGGATTATCATAAGATCGTCTAATTTCTTCGAGAACCACCAATCTTTCGCGCTCAAATGCTTCCGTTTCAATGATAGGATTTAAGACAACATCTAATTGTAGGGGAACCAGATCCGCAAAATCTTTCGGTGCGCTGGTAATATAAAAATGGGTGTATTCTTGAGAAGTCGCTGCATTGGTCACGGCCCCTCTTTGTTCAATGCGTTGTTCAAATTCTCCACTTTTTAAGCGTGGTGTCCCTTTAAAGACCATATGTTCAAGAAAATGAGCCATTCCGTTGATTTCATTGGACTCCAACGCTGATCCCACCCTTAACCATACATTCAGGTTAACTGCATCGACAGGCATTTGTTCAGCAATAATGGTTAAACCATTGTCAAGATTTACAATAGTGGGTATCTGGGACACCGACGGGTCAAGAACGGAAGTAAGCATATAATAATCTTAATGGAGTCTGCCAATTCTATCTTACCCTATATTAGCTGAGTCAATCTTTTATAATTAAAAATGTCTAACAATCACAAAATTTAGAATTTACGATGAATAAAATTGTTGCGAATGCTTTACGATCTATTAACCTTTGGGCAAAAATCGAAATCATAGCCGCTTTAGTCTTAACCGTGATCATTTTAGGTTATTCAGTCTGTCCTAACAGGAGTCAAAAAACAAACCAATCTGTAGACATTATTCCATCAACAACACAACCATAAAATTTATATTAAAGGTGGGCAATAGTTTATAGTATTGAAATGTTCAATATTATTCTGAAATTTGCCCACCCTACGATTAAATTTTGATCTGGGTAGACAGATGGTTCACGAAACATTACATGAACAATTTTATTAAGAGTTTAGCTTATGAGTCAGACACTATCAGAATTGACTTACGAGAAAGATTACTATCAATGGACAATAGAACAAGCTCAAGCTTTACGAGAGCTTGTCAATACCCATCAAAACTTAAAGCAGTTGAAAACATTGGACTGGGACAATATCATTGAGGAGATCGAAGCTTTGGGTCGTAGTGAATATAGTGCCGTCACCAGCTTATTAATGAGACAAATTGAACATCTTTTAAAGATTGATTATGTTCCGTTACCTGAGTGTCGTAATAAGTGGAAATCTGAGGTTATCGCCTTTAAAAAGAATATGAAACGTAAATTCGCTCCTAGTATGAAACCGAAGCTTGAAAAAGAGTTCTCAGAAATTTATCAAGACGCGGTTGATATCGTAGAAACAGAATACGAAATTGACCTCCCCAAGCAATGCCCCTATGGATTAACTGATTTATTACCTTGATGGAAATCGTAGCGTCAACAAAAAAGTTACCATTACCCTTGATTTTTAGACTCAATATCATATACAATATTTGATTGTGGCCAAAAGCTCGTCAATCGACCTTGGCTGACCCAAAGGGACACAAGCCGCTTTAAGATACTGAAGACATTAAGCTTTAAGTCTTGGAGAGTCACGGCGGCCCGACTTAACCCGTTATCATCAACAGGTTAAACTTATCGTTAACTGTTTATATCGATTTGTTCTAACTTGCGTTAGGACTTATTCATAAAAACAAAGCGAGGAAACACTATCTCGCTTGTTTAGGTGTGAAAATGCACCTAAATTCTGTCGTCTAGCCTATAGAGGAAAAAACCGTGGCTGTTGGTCTTCTTGGAACCAAACTCGGTATGACCCAAATCTTCGAGGAGGAATCTGGCCTAGCCATTCCTGTCACCGTTGTACAAGCGGGTCCATGTACCATTACACAAATAAAAACCACCGAAACCGATGGTTATAGTGCCGTCCAACTCGGTTATTTAGAAGTAAAAGAAAAAAACCTAACGAAACCCGAGTTAGGTCATTTAAAAAAAGTCAACGCCTCCCCCTTACGGCATCTCAAAGAGTATCGAGTCGAGGATACCGCGTCCTATCAGTTAGGAGAAGCCCTCAAAGCCGACCTTTTCAATGCAGGGGACTTAGTGGATGTTTCTGGAACCTCAATGGGACGGGGGTTCGCCGGTTATCAGAAACGTCATAACTTTAAACGGGGTAACATGACTCACGGTTCAAAGAACCATCGTTTACCCGGTTCAACCGGCGCAGGAACCACCCCAGGAAGGGTATATCCAGGGAAGAAAATGGCCGGTCAATACGGTGCCACCAAAACCACCACCCGTAAATTAACCGTGGTGCGCGTCGATACAGAACGGAACCTGTTACTCATCAAAGGGGCCGTCCCTGGAAAACCCGGCGGTCTGTTGAATATTACCCCAGCCAACATCGTTGGTAAATAGAAAAGACAGACCCAGAAGTTAAGTAAACGAAAAACGAATCAAAAAAATGGTTGATTGTAACGTTAAAAACTGGCAAGGGGAAGAAGTCGGTCAAGCCACCCTAGAGCTAAAAGTCGCCAAAGAAGAGAGCGCATCGCACTTGTTGCACCGTGCTGTGGTAAGACACTTAGCCAATGCTCGTCAGGGCAATGCTTCCACCAAAACCCGAGCAGAAGTCAGAGGGGGTGGACGTAAACCCTGGAGACAGAAAGGAACCGGTCGAGCCAGAGCCGGATCGATTCGTTCTCCCTTATGGCGAGGCGGTGGTGTCATTTTTGGGCCGAAACCCAGAGACTTTAGTCTGAAAATGAACCGTAAGGAAAGACGGTTGGCCTTGAGAACAGCCATCGGTAGCCGCATTGAAGACCTGATTGTGGTTGAAAACTTCGCCGAGCAGCTGCCCCAACCCAAAACAAAAGAACTCGCTTCCGCTTTAGTCCGTTGGGGCGTAGAACCCAGCCAAAAAGTGGCTTTGGTGCTAGTGGAGACAGCAGAAAACGTTTACCTATCAGCACGAAATCTTTGTTTTGTCAAGATTTTACGCGCCGATAGTTTGAATGTTTACGACCTGCTCAACGCCGATAAAATCGTCATCACCTCCGAAGCCATCAGTAAAATTCAGGAGGTTTACAATGACTGAATATAATCCCCGTGATCTCGCCGATTTAGTAATCAAACCCATTATTACCGAAAAAGCGACCCTGCAACTAGAACAGAATAAGTATGTGTTTGATGTGCTACCCAAAGCCACCAAACCCGAAATTAAAGCAGCGATCGAAAGCTTATTTGATGTCAAAGTAACAGGGGTGAACACCATTCGTCCTCCCCGTAAAAAGCGTCGCGTGGGTCGATTTATCGGTCACAAACCCCTATATAAGCGGGCGATCGTCACCTTAGAAGAAGGAGATTCCATCGAACTCTTCCCCGACGTATAACCTCATCGTTCCGTTGAGGGTCTCAACCGACCCATCCAAGAATCAATCCTGTATCACCCTTGACTCATCAGGAACCTGCTAACCAACCGCTCAAACCGCAAAGATAATCATGGGTATTCGTACTTATCGGCCATACACTCCCGGAACCAGACAAGCCTCTGTCTCAGATTTCGCGGACATAACCAAACGGAAGCCAGAAAAATCATTAACCACCTATAAACACAATAAGAAAGGGCGTAATAACCGAGGCGTTATCACCAGTCGCCACCGTGGCGGTGGCCACAAACGGTTATATCGCATCATCGATTTTAAGCGGGATAAATACGGAATTCCCGCTAAAGTCGCAGCCATCGAATACGATCCCAATCGTAACGCTCGTATTGCCCTGCTCTTCTACCAAGACGGAGAAAAACGCTATATTTTAGCCCCTGCAGGAATGACCGTAGGAACGGAAGTCGTCTCAGGGGAAGAATCCCCCTTTGAAATCGGCAACGCCCTACCCCTGTACAAAATTCCCTTGGGAACAGAAGTTCATAACGTCGAGTTAGTCGCGGGTAAAGGCGGTCAAATGGTTCGGGCAGCCGGTGCCGCCGCCCAAGTCGTCGCCAAAGAAGGGGACTACGTGACCTTACGACTGCCATCCAAAGAAGTTCGGATGGTACGCAAAGAATGTTACGCCACCATTGGACGAGTGGGCAACATCGAAGCCCGCAACATCAAACTCGGAAAAGCAGGTAGAACCCGTCATTTAGGTCGTCGTCCCCACGTCAGGGGAAGCGTTATGAACCCCGTGGATCACCCCCATGGTGGAGGAGAAGGACGCGCCCCCGTGGGTAGAAGTGGACCGATGACCCCTTGGGGTAAACCCGCCCTCGGTGCCAAAACCCGTAATAAGAAAAAAGCGAGTTCTCGGCTGATTGTTCGCCGTCGCCGTTAAAACAATTGAATTGGTTGAAATTATTATGAGTCGCTCCCTAAAAAAAGGCCCCTTTATAGCAGACAGTCTCCTGACAAAAATTGAGAAACTCAACGAAAAAGGAGATAAACAGGTCATCAAAACCTGGTCACGCGCTTCCACTATTATCCCCGCCATGATCGGTCATACCATCGCCGTTCACAACGGCAAACAACACGTTCCCATCTTTATCTCCGAACAAATGGTCGGTCATAAACTAGGAGAATTTGCCCCCACCCGTACCTTTAGGGGACACGCCAAGAGCGATAAAAAAGCTCGTCGATAACCCAACTAATAACAAGTTACAGATAGACACAACCACCATGGCAGTTGATACAAGCACAGAAGCCAAAGCCATAGCCCGTTATATTCGGATGTCACCCTTCAAAGTGAGACGGGTACTCGACCAAATTCGAGGCCGTTCTTACCGTGAAGCCCTGATCATCCTAGAATTTATGCCCTACCGGGCTTGTGAACCCATTTTGAAGTTATTACGTTCCGCCGTGGCCAACGCCGAACACAACCAAGGACTAGACCCAGCCACCCTAGTCGTCAGTAAAGCCTACGCCGATGGGGGACCGAGTTTAAGACGCTATCGACCCAGAGCGCAAGGGCGAGCCTATCAAATTCGTAAACCCACCTGTCACATTACCATTGCCGTCGCCCCCGAAATAGAAGAGGACTAAACAGAACAATATGGGACAAAAAATACATCCAATTGGCTTTCGCCTCGGTATTACCAAAGAACATAAATCCTGTTGGTATGCCGATAAAAGACGCTATCCCGAGCTATTACAAGAAGATTTAGCCGTTCGGCAGTACATCGAAAAAAATCTTAGTAATGCCGGTATTGCCGACATTCGTATCGAACGAAAAGCCGATCAAATCGACCTAGCCATTCACACCGCTCGGCCCGGTGTCGTCGTCGGTAGAGGGGGAAGCGGGATTGAACAACTGAGAACCGGCCTCCAGAAAACCCTGGGAGAAAATCGTCAAATCCGCATTAACGTCATCGAAGTGTCACGGGTTGACGCTGACGCTGCGTTGATTGCTGAATATATCACCCAACAACTAGAACGACGGGTTTCCTTCCGTCGAGTGGTTCGCCAAGCCATTCAACGGGCGCAACGGGCCGAAGTGAAGGGGATTAAAATTCAAGTCGGGGGCCGTTTAAACGGGGCAGAAATTGCTCGGAGCGAATGGGTAAGGGAAGGACGAGTGCCACTCCACACCCTCAGAGCCGACATCGATTACTCCTATCGCACCGCTCAAACCATTTACGGCATTTTAGGCATTAAAGTCTGGGTCTTCAAAGGAGAGATTATTCCAGGGCAAGAACAAGAAGCCATGGCAGCCCCCGCCCCCACCCCCAGAAAAAAACGTCGTCCTCAGCAATTTGAAGACCGTTCCAACGAAGAATAATCAAGACAGTTTAAGTTAAAAACTATCATTAACCACCCATGTTAAGTCCTAGAAGAACTAAATTCCGTAAACAGCAGCGAGGGCGCATGCGGGGACTAGCCCACCGAGGCAGTACCCTCAACTTCGGTGACTACGCCCTGCAAGCCACCGAACCCTGCTGGATTACCTCCCGTCAAATCGAAGCCGCCCGTCGGGCTATGACCCGTTACATCAAACGGGGTGGGAAAATTTGGATTCGCATTTTTCCCGATAAACCCGTTACCATGCGAGCCGCCGAAACCAGGATGGGGTCAGGGAAAGGCTCCCCCGAATATTGGGTGGCAGTGGTCAAACCCGGAAGAATCATGTTTGAATTATCCGGTGTGAGTGAACCCATCGCCCGTGAAGCGATGCGTCTGGCTGCTCAAAAACTCCCCATTAAAACCAAATTTATTACACGGCAAGAGGAGTACATCTAAATCATGGCACTACCCAAAATAGACGACGTAAGAAAACTCAACGACGAAGAACTGGCAGAGGAAATACTGACCACCAAGCGCAAACTCTTTGACCTGCGCTTTCAACAAGCCACCCGCCAGCTAGAAAAAACCCACGAGTTTAAACATACCCGTCATCGCATGGCTCAATTATTAACCGTCGAACGGGAAAGACAACTCAACATCAACCAATCATCGAGTACCACAGAAGAGGCATAAAATATGGCCGTTAAAGAAAGAGTTGGGGTAGTGGTTAGTACCAAAATGGATAAAACCGCAGTTGTAGCGGTTGAAAACCGTTCCCCTCACCCCAAATACCGAAAAATTGTCGTCAAAACCAAGAAATTTAAGGCGCATGACCCCGAAAATCAATGTCAAGAAGGCGACCGTGTTCGCATTCGAGAAACCCGCCCCCTCAGCAAAACCAAACGCTGGGAAATCAAGGATATTTTAACCGTCCATTAACCCCTTTTATTACCACCGTGATTCAACAGCAAACCTATCTTAACGTTGCCGACAATAGCGGAGCCCGTAAACTCATGTGTTTGCGAGTTTTGGGAACTGGCAACTGTCGTTATGGAGAAATTGGGGATAAAATCATCGCCGTCGTCAAAGACGCCATCCCCAATATGCCCATCAAACGCTCCGACATTGTTACCGCCGTTATTGTCCGCACCCGTCAACCGGTTAATCGTGCCAGTGGTATGAGTATCCGCTTTGATGATAACGCCGCCGTCATTATTAACGCCGACGGTAACCCAAGAGGAACCCGCGTTTTTGGTCCTGTGGCCAGAGAATTGAGGGATAAAAGTTACACCAAGATTGTCTCCTTAGCACCGGAGGTACTCTGATATGAGTCAAAAAAAAGCATCCCCCAAACGGCAGAAAATGCACGTTAAAACAGGGGATACCATTCAAGTGATTTCAGGACGAGACAAAGGGAAAGTCGGAGAGGTGCTAAAAACCCTCCCCACCACCAGCGAAATCGTCGTCAAAGGGGTCAACGTCCGAACCAAGCACGTCAAACCCCAACAAGAAGGAGAGTCAGGTCAAATTGCGACGTTTGAAGCTCCCATTCACAGTTCTAACGTCATGCTCTACTCCACCAAAGAACAGGTGGCCAGCCGTATTAGTTATACCTTCACCGAAGAAGGCAAAAAAGTACGGATGTTAAAAAAAACAGGGGAAATCATCGATTAATATCTAAAATTACTCGATTTCCTTGGTTTGAGAAGCAACAAGCCCCCGGCGATCATCAGAATTTAATCCATTCTCCCTCTGCCCCCCTGCTTCTATGACCAACACCCAAACTAATCCCGAAAAAACTTAACCATGTTCCCCTGACCAAGCCCAGGGAAAAGGAAAAATTATCATGGCTCAACCAAGACTCAAAACCTTTTATCAAGAAACCATTGTGCCGAAACTGCAACAGCAGTTTAGCTACAGCAATATTCACCAAGTCCCCAAAGTGGTTAAAGTGACCGTTAACCGAGGACTAGGAGAAGCCTCCCAAAACGCCAAAGCCCTAGAATCCTCCATTAGCGAACTAGAAACCATTACCGGGCAGAAACCCGTGGTCACACGCGCCAAAAAAGCGATCGCTGGATTTAAAATTCGTGAAGGGATGCCCGTCGGGGTCATGGTGACCTTGCGCTCAGAAAAAATGTATGCCTTTCTCGATCGCTTAATTAACCTAGCCCTACCACGGATTAGAGACTTTCGGGGCATCAGTCCCAAAAGCTTCGATGGACGGGGCAACTACAGTCTTGGCATCCGTGAACAACTGATTTTTCCAGAAATCGACTACGATACCATCGATCAAATTCGAGGCATGGACGTTTCCATCATCACCACAGCCCAAAGCGATGAAGAAGGCCGCGCCTTACTTAAAGAAATGGGAATGCCCTTCCGCACCTAGTCAGTTGTCTATCCTATAGGAGAAAGTCATCAGTAATAATGGCCACTAACGACACTATTTCAGATATGCTCACCCGTATCCGCAACGCCTGTGCGGTACGCCACCCCACCACCATCGTTCCCACCACCCGCATGACCCGCAGTATTGCCCAAGTTCTCCAAGAAGAAGGCTTTATTGAGGGATTTGAAGAGGCAGGAGAAGGGGTAAAAAAACATCTCGTCATCTCCCTAAAATATAAATCGAGAGGCCGTCAACCCATTATTAACACCCTGCAACGGGTCAGTAAACCGGGCTTGCGAGTCTACTCCAATCGGAAAGATTTGCCCAGAGTCCTCGGCGGCATTGGCATCGCTATCATTTCCACCTCAAAAGGGATCATGACAGACAGAGAAGCCCGTCGTCAAAACGTGGGTGGCGAAATTCTTTGCTACGTTTGGTAGTATAACTTGACCACCAACGGGCTAAGAACCTAGTAATAACTCAGTGATCACAGCTAACCCATAAAAAAAATGTCTCGTATTGGTAAAAGACCTATTCCCTTGCCCAATAAAGTCACCATCGACATCAAAGGGCAAAATATCGCAGTCAAAGGACCCAAAGGCTCCCTTGAATTTGAACTTCCCTCAAAAGTTGCTATCAATCAAGACGGAGAAACCATCGTCGTTCAACGAGAAGACGACTCTCGCACCGCCCGCGAACGTCATGGACTCTGCCGTACCTTAGTGGCCAATATGGTCGAAGGGGTATCGAAAGGCTTTGAAAAACGCCTGAGTATCCAAGGAGTGGGTTATCGTGCCTCCGCACAAGGGAGCAAATTAACCCTGAACGTCGGTTACAGTAAACCCGTCGAAATGACCATGCCCAAAGGCATTAGCGTCGCCGTCGAAAACAACACCCAAGTCATTGTCAGTGGCATCGATAAAGAAATTGTCGGTAACATCGCCGCTAAAATTCGGGCCGTTCGTCCCCCAGAACCCTACAAAGGGAAAGGGATTCGTTACGTCGATGAATACGTCAGACGCAAAGCAGGTAAGGCAGGTAAGAAATAATTATGAAAACAACACGCAGAGATTCTTTAAAACGCCGTCATCGGCGAATTCGCAAAAAAGTCAGTGGGACCCCCGACTGTCCCCGCTTAGCAGTTTTTCGCTCCAATCATCATATTTATGCCCAAATTATTGATGATGTCGCTCAACATACCCTGGCCGCTGCTTCTACCCTAGAACCTGAGTTGAGAAATAGTCTCTCTTCTGGGGCAACCTGTGAAGCATCCGCTGCCGTTGGGAAATTAGTGGCCGAACGGGGTAAGGCCAAAGGGATTGAACAAGTGGTTTTTGATCGCGGGGGGAATCTCTATCACGGTCGCGTCAAAGCTTTGGCCGACGCTGCTCGCGAAGCAGGATTAGACTTTTAAATCAAATCATTACATCGTTTCAAACTAAACGGTAATTACTATGGCAAAAAATCGTAAAGGTAGCCGAGATAAGGCAAAAGATAGCAACTGGCAAGAACGAGTGATCCAAATTCGTCGGGTCAGTAAAGTGGTTAAAGGCGGTAAAAAACTCAGTTTCCGGGCCATCGTTGTCGTTGGCAACGAAAAAGGCCAAGTGGGCGTGGGTGTGGGTAAAGCAGGGGATGTGATTGGTGCTGTCCGTAAAGGGGTAGCCGATGGGAAAAAACAACTCATCGACGTTTCTTTAACTAAGTCCAGTTCCATTACCCATGTGGCCAAAGGGGTGTCCGGGGGAGCTAAAGTCATTGTCCGTCCGGCTGCTCCTGGTACCGGGGTAATCGCCGGTGGCGCAGTGAGAACCGTCCTAGAACTGGCGGGACTAAAAAACATCTTAGCGAAGCAGTTAGGGTCTAATAACCCTCTGAATAACGCCAGAGCCGTCATTAACGCCCTGGAAGGGTTACGGACTTTCTCAGAAGTTGCCCAAGAAAGAGGAGTGCCTCTCGAGCATCTTTACACCTAAATATACTGTTTAATCTCAACAAAATCCTATGAGAATACATGATGTCAACCCCCAAAAAGGGTCAACTAAACGCCGTCGTCGCATCGGTCGCGGTATTTCTGCCGGTCAAGGAGCCAGTGGCGGCTTTGGCATGCGGGGTCAAAAATCCCGTTCTGGAACCGGTACCAAAGCTGGGTTTGAAGGGGGACAAATGCCCCTCTATCGTCGGGTTCCTAAGTTGAAACACTTTCCTTTGGTTAATCCTAGCTATTACACCATCATTAATGTCGGTAAACTCAACAACTTGCCTGCGAATACAGAAGTTACCCTGGACAGCTTAATGGAAGTCGGGTTGATTACCAGTGACGATGGGCCATTGAAAGTATTAGGAGATGGAGAGTTAACCGTTGCTCTAACGGTTAAAGCAGCAGCCTTTACCCAATCGGCACAAGCCAAAATTGAAGGGGCAGGAGGCAGTTGTCACGACCTATCCCAAGCCGCTGATACTGCCAGTGATAGTGAAGAATGAACCGGAAATCACGACCTCTCCTCTGAGGGAGAGGCTTAATTTTCATCAAGTTATGGGTTCCTTTTCCTCAATCACAACATCCCTAAAACATAATTATCAACTATCAATTATTAATTATCAATTATTAATTGTTTGGTAAAATGTCACAATTAATAAATAATCGTTAATCACTGAGGTTACCATTAATGGTTGTCAGTCGAGAGAAAACACCTACAGCACAAGAAACCTTTTTACAAATGGCTCAAGCGGCCGGCTTACGGGGTCGGTTGCTCATTACCATCGGTTTATTAATTTTAATTCGTTTTGGGATTTTTATTCCCATTCCAGGGATTGACCGGGCAAAATTTGTTGCTGCTATTAGCAATAGTCCCGTTTTGGGCTTTTTAGATATCTTTACTGGGGGGGGGATTTCTACCTTAGGGATTTTTGCTCTAGGGATTCTTCCCTTTATTAACGCCTCCATCATTATGCAGTTGCTAACCGCAGCGATTCCCGCTTTGGAAGATTTACAGAAAAACGAAGGGGAAGCCGGAAGACGTAAAATCTCCCAAATTACCCGTTATGTGGCCGCTGGTTGGGCTGTAATTCAAAGTACAGCCATTACCGTTGGGTTATTACGGGAATATGCCCTGGGAGACCCGTTTTGGTTCGTTCCTGAAACCGTTCTCGCTTTAACCGCCGGTTCCATGTTTGTCATGTGGGTATCGGAGTTAATTACAGAACGGGGCATCGGCAATGGAGCATCTTTATTGATTTTTGTCAATATTGTGGCTAGTTTACCGAGAACCCTCGGACAAACCATCGATTATGCCCAAACTGGGGGACGACAAGCGGTGGCACAGGTGGTTATCCTCTTGTTAGTCTTTTTGGTGATGATTGTGGGTATCGTCTTTGTTCAAGAAGGAACTCGACGCATTCCCATCATCTCAGCCCGTCGTCAAGTGGGACGGAAGCTTTACCGAGAAAGAACTAGCTACTTACCCCTAAGACTGAATCAGGGGGGGGTAATGCCCATTATTTTTGCCTCTGCAGTGCTGATTTTACCCCAATCCCTAGCGGGATTTTTCGGTAGTGAAGGAACCGTGAGTCAAGTGTTGGTACAAGTGGCCAATGCCTTGCGCCCTGGAACTTGGGTCTATGTAGGCGTTTATTCTGCCTTAATCCTCTTCTTTAGCTATTTCTACGCTTCTTTAATCGTTAACCCCGAAGATGTGTCGAAAAACCTCAAAAAAATGGGATCGAGTATTCCAGGGATTCGGCCAGGGGAAAAAACCAAGGAATACTTAGAAGGGGTACTTAACCGTTTGACCTTTTTAGGGGCAGTCTTTTTGAGTTTTGTGGCTACCGTTCCTACTGTAGTCGAAGGAGCAACCGGTGTCACCACCTTCCGAGGGTTAGGGGCTACTTCCCTCCTCATCTTAGTAGGGGTAGCCATTGATACCGCTAAACAGATTCAAACCTATGTCATCTCTCAACGCTATGAGGGCATGATTAAACAATAAAACATCGGGGAATGAGGAACTCAAACGGTTCCTTAACCCTACTTTCGAGAGCGTTATTCACACCACAAACAAAAGATTATGAGTACAGGGAAGGGATTAATTTTTTTGGGTCCCCCTGGTTCGGGAAAAGGAACCCAAGCCCAAGAACTATCACAAGAACTACATATCCCCCACATTTCCACCGGGGAAATGCTACGGGAGGCCATCGCCAAACAAACCCCTCTAGGACAACAGGCCCAAGCTTATGTGGATAAAGGGGAATTGGTACCCGATGAGTTATTGTTAGGTTTAATTGAAGAGCGATTAAATGAAGAGGATGCTCAGAAAGGCTGGATATTAGACGGTTTTCCTCGTAACGTAGCCCAAGCCGAATTTTTAGATAAATTGCTCCATAAATTAGCCAAGTTTTCCGAACAGGCGATCAATTTAGAGGTTCCCGATGACGTAATTATCGATCGTTTGTTAGCAAGGGGGCGAAAAGACGATAACGAACAGACCATTCGCCGTCGTTTAGAAGTTTACCGAGAAAAAACTCAACCCGTCCTTGACTATTATCGTCAACAGGACAGACTTTCCTCTGTAGATGGTAACCGCCAACTGCCAGAAGTCACCCAGTCCTTGAAAACAGTGGTGGCTTGAGAGAGGAATTAAATTCGGTAAAACGTCGAGAGTAACAAGGAGGTTTGCTAAGATATGTAAGGGAAAGTTGATCGCGACCCCTCTTTTGTGATAAAGAAACGTCCGACCATCAAAAAAAACGAACTTTTCCTAATTATACTATTTGAGGCATCAGATTGTGTCAAAACAAGACTTAATTGAAATGGAAGGAACTGTAACCGAGTCTCTTCCCAACGCCATGTTTCGAGTGGATCTCGACAATGGGTTTAACGTATTAGCCCATATATCCGGCAAAATCCGCCGTAACTACATTAAAATTCTGCCAGGCGATCGGGTTAAAGTCGAATTAACCCCCTACGATCTCACCAAAGGGAGAATTACCTATCGGCTAAAAGGGAGTAAAAAGTAAGATGGGAGGGGAATGAGAATCCCCTGAACATCAGCACTGAAACGACTATTTTAGCTGACACAAACAAGCAACCTTTGCTATAATAATAAGCTTGCAGTCCTGCTGTAAAAAAATCCATGAAAGTTAGACCATCAGTCAAAAAAATGTGCGAAAAATGTCGCGTCATACGGCGACGGGGGAGAGTCATGGTACTGTGTACTAACCCAAAACACAAGCAACGTCAGGGTTAGAATGACATCTCCTAGAGACCATCAAAACATTCAGCAACCAAGAACACGCTAAGAGGGAAAACAAAAGTGGCAAGGATATCTGGTGTTGACCTGCCAAGGGATAAACGAGTCGAAATTGGCTTAACTTATCTGTATGGCATTGGTTTATCACGATCTCAAGAAATTTTAGCAGAAACCGGTGTCAACCCTGACACCCGTGTTAGAGATTTAAGCGACGAAGACGTAGCCAAGTTACGCGCTTACATCGAAAACAACTATCAAATCGAAGGGGATTTGAGACGGTGGGAAGCCATGAATATCAAACGATTGGCTGACATCGGCACCTACCGAGGTCGTCGTCATCGTCAAGGGCTCCCCGTCAGAGGACAGCGGACAAGAACCAATGGTCGTACCCGTCGAGGTAGACGAGTCACCGTCGCTGGGAAGAAAAAAGCCCCCTCGAAAAAATAATCACGACCCATCGAAAATTAATAAGTTACAGAGACATTTTAGCGAAACATTATGGCGCGACCAACTAAAAAAGGCGGACCGAGAAAACAGAAGAAAAACGTTCCTAACGGGGTGGCTCATATTCAGTCCACCTTCAACAATACGATTGTCACCATTTCCGATACCAAAGGGGATGTGGTGTCCTGGTCTTCGGCCGGAGCGAGTGGCTTTAAAGGGGCAAAAAAAGGGACTCCCTTTGCCGCTCAAACGGCAGCCGACTCCGCGGCCCGTCGGGCGATCGATCAAGGAATGCGGCAAATCGAAGTGATGGTCAGTGGACCCGGTGCCGGTCGGGAAACAGCCATCCGCGCACTACAAGGGGCCGGACTAGAAATTACCTTAATTCGAGATGTTACCCCCATTCCCCATAACGGCTGTCGTCCTCCAAAACGACGTCGAGTTTAGCCAGTTGAACCCATCTTCATCACACTATGAATATTTGGCGTTAGGACAGACACCAATGAAAGTGTCTGGGAGGCATTTGACAATGAAGGGAGGTCACTAAGCGTGGCGCAATTTCAAATTGAGTGTATAGAATCTAAGACTCAAAAAAATCAGAGTCAGTATAGTAAATTTGTGCTGGAACCATTGGCACGGGGTCAAGGAACAACCGTTGGCAATGCCCTAAGACGGGTATTATTGGCCAACCTAGAAGGAACCGCCGTGACGGCCATTCGGATTGGCGGAGTCAACCACGAATTTGCTACCATACCTGGGGTGAGGGAAGACGTCTTAGAAATCATGTTAAACATGAAAGAGATCGTCCTCAAAAGTTATTCAGATCAACCTCAGATCGGTCGCTTGGTAGCGACAGGGGCAGCCCATGTTACAGCAGCCCAGTTTGACTTACCCTCAGAAGTGGAAGTCATCAACCCCACCCAACCCATTGCTACCTTAACAGAAGGGGCAAAACTGGAGATGGAATTTCGCGTCGAGAAAGGGGTGGGCTATGTACCAGTGGAAAGGGGAAGCGATGAACCATCAGCCCTCGACTTCTTACAGATCGATGCTGTATTTATGCCGGTGACCAAGGTTAACTACAGTGTGGAGACGATTCGTGGAGAAGAAGGAGAAGCACAAGATCGTCTGATGTTGGAGATATGGACTAATGGAAGTTTTAACCCCAAAGAAGCCCTATCCACAGCAGCAGACATCCTAGTGGACTTATTTAACCCCCTCAAAGACCTCAACCAACTCGAAACCACCGTCCCCGAATACCCAGACGAGGAAAATCCTCAAAGTCAGATTCCCATCGAAGAGTTGCAGTTATCCGTACGGGCTTACAACTGCTTAAAACGGGCGCAAATCAATACGGTGGCTGATTTATTGGATTATAGTCAAGAGGATCTGCTGGAAATTAAAAACTTTGGTCAAAAATCAGCAGAAGAGGTGATTGAAGCCTTACAAAAACGTTTGGGGATTACCTTACCCCAAGAAAAAGCAAAAGCTTGATATTTGATCCATCAGAACTGTTCAATCACGTTAGGGAGGAAAAACAACTATGCGTCATCGGTGCCGTGTCCCCCAGTTGGGCAAACCCGCCGACCAACGAAAAGCTCTATTGCGATCGCTGACAACAGAGTTAATTCGCCATGGTCAAATCAAAACCACCAAAACCCGTGCTAAAGCGGTGCGCTCGGAAGTAGAACGCATGATTACCCTAGCCAAAGACGGCTCCTTAGCCGCGAGGCGTAGGGCCATGGGGTATCTCTATGATAAACAATTAGTCCATGCCCTGTTTGCTGAAGCCCCAGAACGGTACAGCAACCGCAACGGCGGTTACACCCGTATTGTCCGCACCATCCGTCGTCGGGGAGATAACGCAGAAATGGCCATTATCGAGTTAATGTAAGCTTGAGCAACGGTAAGACGGTTTGTCTATGGACAGTTTAAAGCAACCAGCCAACCCAAAACAAAAACGAGTCGCCCTGGTGATCCAGTATCAAGGCAGTCGTTTTCATGGTTGGCAAAGACAACCTAACCAGCGCACCGTTCAAGAAGATATCGAAACCGCCATCGCTCAGGTTATAGGCTATCATATCCCTATTCATGGGGCAGGCCGAACCGATGCCGGGGTTCATGCTGCTGCTCAAGTAGCCCACTTTGACGATGTTAGCCCCATTCCTCCCCAACGATGGGCAGATATTTTGAACCAGCGACTCCCGGACGACATCTTAATCCGAGGGTCACAAGGGGTTCGCTTGACTTGGCACGCCCGATTTTCGGCGTTGTGGCGACGTTATCGTTACACCTTTTACACCGATAACTGCCCTAATTTGTTTGTTAAACCCTTTAGTTGGCACTATTATTATGAGCCATTAGACGTGGAATTGATGCAAAAAGCGTTAAATCCCTTATTGGGCAAACACCATCTGGCCGCCTTTCGTCGAGCCGGTTCTAAACGTCATCATTCTTGGGTAGAAGTCCAAGACACCCAATGCTATCGTCACGGACCATTTATTCATTTAGAAATCCAAGCTAACGGGTTTTTATACGGAATGGTACGGTTATTGGTGGGACTGTTGGTGGAAGTGGGCAGTGGTAAGCGATCGCTGACCAACTTTACCGATATTTGGCAACATCAACGGCGTGAACAAGTTAAATATTCTGCCCCGGCCAAGGGTTTATGTTTACTAAGAGTGGGTTATGGGGAGTTTCCTTTTCCTGCTTCTGTCTGGTTTGAGACTCAACCCTTGTTTCTGTTTAAAAGCCATGGAGACACAGAAATAGGAACCATAGTCACTTAACCCTTGAAGATTATTGTTGGTGATTCTAAATAACAACCTAGTTAATTTTTTATTCTTTCACTATCCATGACTAAGACAATTACACCATCACCCGACCTACTTGACAAAAAATGGTACGTCATCGACGCAGCCGATCAGCGTTTAGGACGACTCGCTTGTGAAGTAGCTAAAATTCTCAGAGGCAAAAATAAGCCCACCTACACCCCTCACATGGACACAGGGGATTTTGTTATCATCGTTAATGCTGACAAAGTAGTGGTGACCGGTCGCAAAAGTAGCCAAAAATTATACCGTCGTCACTCCGGAAGACCCGGCGGGATGAAGGTAGAAACCTTTGAGAAGCTACAAAAACGTATTCCTGAGAGAATTATCGAAAAAGCAGTTAAAGGAATGTTGCCGAAAAATGCCCTAGGCCGTCAACTGTTTACTAAGCTAAAAGTCTATCCCGGACCTAACCACCCTCACCAAGCTCAACAACCCGAAGCATTAACCTTAAACACCATTCCCAACGGAGATACATAATGCAAGCAACCGACAACAAAGATCAAGCCGTTTACTGGGGAACCGGTCGCCGTAAATCAGCGATCGCCAGAGTTCGTCTGGTTCCTGGTAGTGGGGAAATTATCGTTAACAAAAAGCCCGGTAATATCTACTTCAATCGTATTCCTGACTATCTGCAAGCCATTAAAGCCCCTTTAGAGACGTTAGGATTGGAAAATGACTACGATATTCTCGTCAATGCTCACGGTGGCGGTTTAACCGGTCAAGCGGATGCGGTTAAACTAGGAGTGGCCAGAGCGTTATGTGAATTAGCCCCCGAAAACCGTCCTCCTCTCAAAGCAGAAGGCTATCTGACCCGTGATCCCCGTGCCAAAGAACGGAAGAAATACGGGTTACACAAGGCGCGTAAAGCTCCTCAATACTCTAAACGATAATCAGTTATTAAGTCAATTTAGTAAGGAGGCAAACATTATGGCAAAACCTGATATTCACCCCACCTGGTATCCAGAAGCCAAAGTTATCTGTAACGGGGAAGTGGTGATGACCATAGGGTCAACTCAACCAGAGATTCATGTGGAAGTTTGGTCGGGAAATCATCCTTTTTATACCGGAACTCAGAAGATTATCGATACGGAAGGACGGGTTGATCGTTTCCAAAAACGTTACGCAATGATTGGCAAAAAAGGCAAGAAAAAAGCAGCCGACCCAGATGCTTCCGAAGAAAAATAGCGACCCAGTTCGATTTTTAGACCCGGCAGAGTTTCTGCTGGGTTACTGCTTATCTGGCAACTGTTCACAAGTCAAAAGTTAGAAGGAAAAAGTTCCTTAACGAAGTTTCGGCACTATCGCACAAAATTTGTACCTCTTTCTGAAGCAAGAGAATTCACTCCTCTAATCCTAATCTTATTTTTTCCTCAGATAATGGGGCGGCTTTAAACCGAACTTTGGGCGTATTTTTGACTTTTGCCTTTTGACTTTTGCTTTTGCCCAAAGGGCGGGGTAATTGATAATTAAGCTACTGTTAGATTAAAAAGATTGAAGTGGAGGAATATTATGGCTGAATCCTATTTATTAGAAAAATTACAATCCGTTGAACAAACTTATCAAGAATTGACCCGTCGTTTGGCTGATCCGGATATTGCTACCAACCCGGATGAATTACAACGGGTGGCCAAAGCGCGATCTTCTTTGGAAGAAACGGTCAATACTTATCAAACTTGGCAGGAAACCCAAGAAGAATTAAAGGGGGCCAAACAAATTGTGAAAGAAGCTGGTGGCGATCCCGAAATGCGGGAAATGGCAGCCATGGAGGTGAGTGAGTTAGAAGAGCAGTTACAACAGCTAGAAGAACGCTTAAAAATCCTCTTATTACCCCGTGATCCTAACGATGATAAGAATATTATGTTAGAAATTCGCGCCGGAACCGGTGGGGATGAGGCCAGTATTTGGGCGGGAGATTTAGTGAGAATGTATTCTCGGTATGCGGAGTCTCAGAAGTGGACAGTTAAGCTGGTGAGCGAGTCTTTGGCGGATATGGGGGGCTTTAAGGAGGCTATTCTGGAGATTACAGGGGAACAGGTGTATAGTAAGCTCAAGTTTGAAGCGGGAGTGCATCGGGTGCAACGGGTTCCCGTAACGGAAGCGGGGGGACGGGTTCATACTTCGACGGCGACGGTGGCTATTATGCCAGAAGTAGATGAGGTGGAAATTCAAATTGATCCAAAAGATATTGAAATGACCACCGCGCGATCTGGGGGTGCAGGGGGACAAAACGTTAACAAGGTGGAAACGGCGGTGGATTTAATGCACAAACCGACGGGGATTCGCATTTTTTGTACGGAAGAGCGATCGCAGCTACAAAACCGTGAACGGGCGATGCAAATTTTACGGGCTAAGTTGTATGAGGCCAAGTTACGGGAGCAACAAGAGGCGGTGAGTTCCATGCGGCGGTCGCAGGTAGGGACGGGATCGCGATCGGAAAAAATCCGTACTTATAATTATAAGGACAATCGGGTCACGGATCACCGTTTGGGTCAAAACTTTGCCTTAGCGGGTGCTTTGGAAGGGAATATTGACACTATTATTGAGTCCTGTATTTCTCAAGATCAACAAGAACGTTTGGCTGAATTAGCTAATTCTCCCGAAACGGCAGATTCTATCACTTAATATGGGTTCGGGGTTATTGTTTCATTGAAGGGGATCAGGGATGACTATGATTAAATGTCTTCATACTGCTATTTTAGTGTCTGATTTAGAGAAAGCAGAACAATTTTATGGCAATCTATTAGGGTTAGAAAAGGTTGATCGCCCTTTAAAATATCCTGGTGTTTGGTATCAAGTGGGGGATTATCAAATTCATTTAATGGTGCATTCTGAGTTCAATTTTAGTTTATCCAATCAAGAAAAATGGGGACGTAATCATCATTTTGCTCTGGGAACTGATAACCTCAGTGAAATCATTGCCCGTTTACAGAGTCATGGTCATCCTGTACAAATGAGTCAGTCAGGTAGAGCAGCCTGTTTCACTAGAGATTTTGATGGAAATGTCATCGAAATTAGTCAATTATAAGAGTAGATTGCTTCGGGGTATTTTTAGCCACAATCAAAGTTGACTATTTATATTACCCCTCGCAATGACGAATCAATATAACGAGTTACCATCCTGTAATCGAATAACCCACATTTAGAGGCGCCACATTCGTTTTTTCGGACTGTGAAATATCATCCCCTTGACGCATTTCAGCGCAAAATGTCGCCGTATTAAACCCTCCAAACCGTTGCACCGTACTGGTTCTTAATCTGAGGTTCGGGTTAACAAACCAAAACCGTTCGATGGTACTCATGGTGTCATATTCCGTAATTAATACCAGTGCCTCATCCCCATCGATATAATAGCGGCCAGCAATGGGAACGATTTCGGCGTAACCTCTCTCTCTGAGTAGAATCCCTTCTCTGGGGTTATCTTTTTCGGGAATAAGAGCAAAAATGGTATTTCCACTATGGTTTTCGTCTTCTTTATCCCAGGCCATCGAACCATCCCAACTAACAAAAGCACCACCAACGGCTAAACTAGGGTCAACCTCGTGCATTTGGCAAATTTCGACGATTTTGGGATTATCGGACTCTAAAGCCTCTACATATATCTCAGAATTGCCAATTTCAGCCCGTCTGAAGGCTAAATGATGGGTGGTGCGTTGCGATCGCCATTTTCCTGAACTATTCTGAAAAAATTTAAGTGCGTCCATCTTTTGGTTACTCCTAATCATTAAATAGCTTGGATGTTTCTTCTTCTAATTCTTGGGTCAATACTAAGGGTTGGCACTGTTTTATCTTTATGATAATCCCTTGGGCCCCTTCATCTTGTAAATCTTCTACATAACCCCCATGGTATCCGTAAGCCTCGGCAAAGGTGTCAAACGGACCAAAATAATAGATACAATGAGGGCGAGTGGTGGTAATTTCCACCCACCAAGGTAAGGCTTCTTCCTCAATGGAAAAGTCATCTAAGGAACTAATTGGGATAATATTGACAATTTTTCCCCCTAAATGGCTGATCCTGTGCATTTCTTGGCTCATCCGTTCATAAGGCACCTTTAAGTAAAATTTTCCCCGACGTTGAAATAAACCGTCAATCTGACTTGGTTTACCCATCTTAGGGTTAATCATTACTTCATAGAGAAAGATACGATTATTTTTATCATTGTTAGCGGCCATAGGGTTTCAAATAGCAGGATACATACTGGAGCAGAATTAACCCTTGTTCACATTAATTTTTGTTGGCCAATGGGGTTACTTTCTGTAAATTTTCGTAAAAAAGTCATACTAAGCACAATCGACTGTTTTCTCTTACCCTAGCATAGTTTGCGTTTTTTTCTGAATAAAATTGATAACATAAACCTTACATCTTCATCAATGATTATTACTGAAAATTAAGTATAAAAACCTATCGTCTTGTTTGAAGATTTTATGGATAATGAATAAGTGAATTCTAATATTATTAATGGCTTATGCGCGTCATTATTCAACGAGTAACCGAGTCTCAAGTCAAGGTAAATGGTGAGGTTGTAGGAAAGATAGGTAAAGGTTTAAACTTATTAGTAGGAATTGCGATTAATGATACGTTCAATGAAATTAGTTGGATCGTCAGAAAATGTTTAGAATTACGATTATTTAGCGATGAAGATAATCAAGGAAAATGGACAAAATCAGTGAAAGATATTGAGGGAGAATTATTAGTTATTAGTCAGTTTACCTTATATGGAGATTGTCGGAAAGGCCGTCGTCCCTCTTTTAGTAATTCTGCTCCTCCTAATGAAGCAGAAAAATTATATAATGTATTTATTGATGAGTTAAAAAAAAGTGGTTTAAAAGTAGAAACAGGAATTTTCGGAGCAATGATGGATGTGAGTATTAATAATGATGGTCCGGTTACTTTCTTATTAGAAAAAGAAGGCATCAATTAACTAAAATTATTTAAAGACTCAAACTGACGTAAGGCTATACTAGCTCCTTGTGTCCATCCTAATTCAATATAATAGGGTAAAAGTTTCTTGATATTTATATCTGGAAAGAGATTACTTTTTTCACTATCTTGATAACTATTTTCCTGTAAAAGATAAATGTTTAAACTTTCCTGACGATAAATCCATAATTCAGGTATTTTAAGTAGTTCATAAGCTTCTATATCCGTAATTGAAGTGAAATCAACTTCTATAGCTAAATCGGGTGGTGGATCAATCGTTAAATCAATTTTATCTTTACCTAAAATAGCTTGTCTATTCTCAATATAAAAACAGGTATCTGGTTCTAAACCTGCTTGATTAGGTATTTTTAGGGTAATAGGATCAAAACATTCCCAATCTTTTCCTTGTCGACGTAAAAGACTTTTTACTAAATCTCTAAGGAGATCAATACGCTTTCCATGACTAGGTAAAGGAGACATAAGCCGAATTTGTTGGGTTTTGCTATTAAAATATAGTTTAGGAAGGGTTTTCTCTTGACGTAAATCCAGTAATCTTTGATAATCTTCCCAGGTTTGATGAGGGAAAATAGCCTCATTTCCAGGGGTTAATATTAATTCATTTTCACTGATAGTAAGTAGTATCATAAGTTTTTGTTGAACTAAATATCGCAATCAGTAATGATCTGTGAGAAGCGAGAACATATCAGGACATAACAGTATTATGTCCCTATGAATGTGTCCTTTTAGAGGTTTAACACTGTTAAACCAAAAAAGATTATCTTCTCACAACTAAAACCTAATTGCTATATTATCTAATTTAGCAAATAACCATATTCTTGTGTTATCTTAATCTCGTCATTAATCTAGACATTTAATAACATGATCAACAGCAAAAAATTTTTAAACCCTTCCACCAAATCTTTTTTATATTCGGTGTCGCTACCAGGATGTTGCGGCATCACCACTAAAAATCCGTGAGATGCCAATAATTCCCCCATTTTCTGGTAAGTTTCCGGTCTTTCTCCTAGTCCATGAGAAAAAATGATTTGTTATATGGGGTTAATTTACCATATTTTTCGAGGCATTATGACCATGAGGGATAAGATCAAAAAGGCAAAAATTGAGATAGTTTCAGAGTAGTAGGAACAAATTACACCTTGTTCCTACCACAAGTTAAAATTAATCGTTGAAATGATCAATAATTGCTTGAGCAAACTCTGAACATTTCAAAGGAGGATCAACTTTGGGTTCCATTAAACGGGCTAAATCATAGGTTACTTGACGATTTGCGATCGCATTACCAATCCCTTTTTTAATCAAGTCTGCTGCCTCTTGCCAGCCCATATATTCTAACATCATCACACCAGAAAGAATGACCGATCCAGGATTAATTCGATCCAGTCCAGCGTGTTTCGGTGCAGTGCCATGAGTTGCCTCAAAAATAGCGCAAGTATCCCCAATATTTGCCCCTGGACCCATACCTAAACCTCCTACAACTGCAGCCGCAGCATCGGATAAATAATCCCCGTTTAAGTTCATGGTTGCTAAGATAGAATATTCATCAGGACGGGTTTGAATTTGTTGGAAAATACTATCAGCAATACGGTCATTAACCATGATTTTATCTTTCCATTTTCCATCTCCATGACTATCCCAAATTGCGTCTAAAATCCCTTTGACTTCTTCACAGATTTCTTGTTTTTTTTCAGGGGTTAACCCATCGTAACCAGGTTCAACTTTTCTAGCATTATCTTCAATAGAAATGTCTACATTCCCTTCTTTATTACTCAAAATCCAAGATTCTCGTTCTGTCACACAAACATCTCTAAATTCTGAGGTTGCTAACTCATATCCCCAATCTCTAAACGATCCTTCAGTGTATTTCATGATGTTACCTTTATGCACTAAAGTAACCATTTGTTTTGCTTTGGGCAATTTTAAACTGTGTTCTATGGCACGACGAACTAACCGTTGAGAACCCGTTTTACTGATAGGTTTAACCCCAATTCCTGAGTCTAAACGAATCTTTTTCTTACCATGTTCTGACGTTGCAGGTATCAGTTCATCATTCAAATAATTGATTAATTTTTGAGCAATTTCTGTCCCTTCTTTCCATTCAATTCCTAAATAAATATCCTCCGTATTTTCCCGATAGACGATCACATTTAACTTTTCAGGGGACTTATGAGGGGAAGGAGTCCCAGGATAATAGCGACAGGGACGCACACAAGCGTATAATTCAAAAATTTGCCGTAAAGCGACGTTAAGGGAGCGAATACCGCCACCTACGGGGGTTGTAAGGGGTCCTTTGATAGCGATACCATGCTCTCTGATAGCGGTTAAGGTATCTTCGGGTAAATATTGATAGGTTCCATACTTATCGCAAGCTTCATCCCCTGCATACACCTTAAACCAGTTGATTTTTTTGCTGTCTCCGTAAGCTGTTTTCACCGCAGCATCGATGACTTTTTCCGTTGCTGGCCAAATATCCACACCGGTTCCATCCCCACGAATGAAAGGAACAATGGGGTCATTCGGAACAATGGGTTTACCATCTTTAAAGGTAATTTTAGAACCAGTGGTGGGGGGTGTCAGTTTCTCGTACATATAATAGTCAATAATCAAGGGTTGTCCTTTTATTACACTCCCCAAACTGGTCAACTCCCCCATCTCTTAAGGAAATCTATGTAAGTTCGTTGCGTTATTTGCGTTTTTGGTAAATCCTGTGTTATAGTAAGAACTTGTGCGGACGTATAGCTCAGTTGGTTAGAGTACATCGTTGACATCGATGGGGTCACTGGTTCGAGTCCAGTTACGTCCATATTTTTTTAGAGAGTGTATAATACATTTTTTGTGACAGGAAGCTGTACATTAACAAATTATTTGTCATCTGTACATTAAATAATTATTGTCCAAAATTAAAGAATTATTGTCACAAACTAGAAAGAGAAATTGGTTGTAAGCTTCTTTTCATAAGGGTTTTAATAATTAAAAGGAAATTCTGCACTGC
>JASJBX010000131.1 GCA_030066295.1 Crocosphaera sp. | reverse complement strand
TCTTATAGTAGTTTTTACGTTCTGTTTTGAATTCTATTCCAGATTGGGTAAAGGTTTGAATGGTTTTTTCTCTGGACAAATATCTCTTTAAACTTGATTGTCCCTAGACAAATAGCTCTTTAATGTACACGATCGCACTGCCTATTTTTTGAGGATCAAATCTGCTTTTTTGTTGTCGGAGCGTTTAGTTATATGCCAACCTTTCGCTCTCATCTTACCAAGAGATTTTTCTGTTGTTGCGAGTGGTCCTTGTGTATATCTTTTGTCATAATCAATCCTTGCAGATTCTAGAAATGGCAAAAGAGTTAAAATTCTTGCCAAATCACTTGCACAAAAGATACAAGGACTAAAGTTTATTTTTATATTGATTCGTTGAACACGCCTACGCCATTGAATAGGCTGATCTTCGAGCCATTCAGTGAACTGTCGCTCTGCATGAGTAGCATTAGATTGAATTGTGGGATCAATTTCTCCAGTATTCCAAGTAACCAACTTAACTTCCTTAGATCCTTTCTCTGGTGGAACCAATAGTCCTCCTGACTTCACTTTTGAAGTGGCCTTTCCAGTTACTGTGACACCTTTGAGTGGAGCTGGCAAGTCTTCAGTACTTGTCACTTTTCCTTTATCATAAGTGATCTGTTTTCCTAACTTTGTCGTAACCCCTTTAAGAATTGGTTCTTCACCTGACACCTCTAATGTAACAACCATCCGGACTTTTCGTCGTGCGGGAGCTAATTTCAGCAATTCTTTGTCTGGACTAGCTTCGGCAAATATCGAGTAGCTCCCATCTTTATGTTTGTTTCCAACATACAGGCGTTTTAATCCTTTTGACTTTAGACGAGAAAATACTTTTCTGACGTGTTTGTCGATATCATCTTTGCTCTGTTCTTCCTTCAGTTTTGGAGTCAGTGCTTTCTTTGCCTCCATTCTGATTTTATTACTTTCTTTCTTTGATTTTTTAGTCTTTTCCCCTTTACCCTTAAACACCTTCTTTGCAAATTTCTTGACTTTCAGCAACAGCTTATCGATCGCCTTATCAATGCGCTGACGAATGCGTTGAATAATCTTCTGAACCTTCTTAGCAATCCCGCTAATCCCCAACAACCCAGCCAGCAGCCCAATAATCAACGGAATGGATTTAGCCAGGGCAGTTTCAACCAATTTGGCTGCACCCCCGATCGCCCCTTTCGCGATCGCAGCCACTGCATCAATAATCGAGTTGAGGAAGGCAACAATTTGGGCTGCCCGTTCGACGAAGAACATAACGATATCGTAGATGGCCATTGCTGCCTTGACCAATGCAGCGACGGGATTGAGCAGACTCAGAATCCACTTCACTCCAGCCTGAATAATTTGCATCGTGACCATTTCCTTAATTTGGCCGATCACCATCTCTTTGAGATTGGAGAATTGTTCTTTGACATACTTCCATAACCCGGCCGGCCCTTCTTTGCGGATAATCTGGAATATCTCCACACCCTTCTCCATCGCAGCCACCACTTTTTCACCAAACAGTTTCACTGCTTTCTTGCGAATGTAATCCCAGGTTAACCCCAGAATCTGCATCACCAGGCTAAAAATGCCCTGGAGACTGAAGAGATCCTTAGGAATCTGAATGCCCATTGGCCCCAGAGTACCAGTCAACCACATAATCAGTCCAGCCTGTAGGTGTTTACCGATATTGCCAACGAAATTGTTAAAACCTTGCCCCAGTCCCTTAATCAAATTCCCGAAGAAAGCGATCGGATCTTCCATAATTAAGGGAACCACTGCTGCGATCTTGTCTCCCAGCTTGGCAAACATGGCTTTGATCTTGCGGAACGTCTCAATTACCCCTTTGATCGCTCCCACAGCTTTATCGATCAGTCCCTTATTGGCCTCCTTCATCTTATTGATGCGCTCATCGACCGCTTTCAGGTTGTCCTGGTATTTCTGAGCGAGGGAGTCGATCAAGCCATCTTGCTTGCTGTTGACGGTATTTTCCAAATCGTCGAATTGGCTTTGAATTTCACCGGCTGCTGCTTGCCCTACTTTTTGCAGGTTCTGAGGCAGTTTAGCAACGTAGTCCTGAATCTCTTGTTTCCCCTTGGCGATTTCTACCTTAGCCTGAGTTAATTCCCTGCTAATAATTCCCACCACCTCATCAAGCACCCTATCCATCGCTTTTAGGTACAGTTCCCGTCCTTTGACGTAAAAAACATTCACTTCATCGGGTAATCCGGCGAACTTGTCCTTCACCCAACGACCGGCACCGACCGCGCCGCTATATCGCTGAGCTTTATAAAGTCGCATCCGCAGATCGACGTAGTCCTCAAAGAACTGCTTCGCTTTTTTCGCCCCTGCATCAAAGGCCCGCTCAACTTTGCCGTCTAACTGATTGAGAATGCCCTCAACCTTGGTTTTGGTGGTTTGGTAAATCTGCTGTAAATCACTGGCTACTTTAGTCCTGGCTTTTTCATCCTCTGTTTTGGCTTTGCCCTGCTTATCGGCCACCTGAGTTAGTAACTTGCCGCGATCGCCGTGCATCCCCTGGAGTTGTTTTTCGGAGGAAATCGCGGATTGGGTTTGGGCTTGAGAGAGTTGTTCTTGTTCTGCCTGACGATAGGCTTGAGGAGCTTCTAGGGCATGGGTTTGGGCTTGCTGTTTCGAGGCTAGGGCAGTCTGAAAGTCTGGCTCATTGGACTTGGCTAATTGCTCGTCGGTAATCTTCTCTGCTGCCATTTGCTGGTCGAGGGCTTGGCTTTCTTGTTGCAGAGGGGCCTCAATTTCACTGGGAGTTTTGGGCTTGGGAACGGCTTGTTCGGCACCAATTTTCGGGGGGACTTTTCCTGGTTCAGTCGGCGGTAATTTAGTGACTGACTTAGGCTCAATGCCACTCTTATCGGGGGCTTGCTTGGTTTTTTCTTCCAGGGGTCCTTGAGACGTTGCTTTCTCATCCTTAACCTTGCTGCTCATCTCCCCTTTGACGGCATCGAGCTTATTATTGTTTTTAAATTTGTCCGCTTCTTCTAAGTTCTTGGGTGCAGTGTCTTCAATCCGCTGTTTCAGTGCTGCTTTGAAGGCCACAGCGTCAAAGGCGGGAGCTTCTGCTTTCTCCATCTCCCCAACCTGATTAGCCTGGGCCTTGCTTTCAAGAGCATTAGCTGGTTCTTCGGCTGCCTCCTGGGCTTCTTTGGCTTTGGCTGTTGCTGGTGCATGGCGACGTTGTCCGGCAGCTACGCCCTTGGCTTTTTTCACAACCGCCTGAAACGCTGGATCTTCTTCGGGGGAAGCGGGGGCTTTTTCCATGGGGGCTGCTTCCGGTGCGCCAGCCACCGCTTCTTCCCCTTCGGAGGTTGCCTCGGCAGTTTCTGCTTCCGGCACTTCTTCCGTTGCCTTGGCTTCTGTTGTTTCCTGCGGTGCCATCTCTGGTGGACGGGCCTCAACAGCAGCTTCTGGGATGGCGGGGGCTGCTGCCTCGGTTACTTCAGCCGTGCCATTGACTCCAGAGGTGGGGGCTTCATTGTTTACGGGACTTTCGGGGGTTGTTCCTGTCTCGGCTACTGGTTGAGTCGCGGTAGGGGCCATGGGGGTAGCAACGGTTGCTGCTGTTGCTGAGTCAGGTTGAGGCGATGGTGGGGGAGTTTCTTCGATGCGACGCTGGATAGCGGCTCCTTGCTGGATGGTGTGAGTTAGTTCGTGGGCCATCAGTTCTTTGCCGTCGTAGCTATCTGGTTTGAAGGTATCTTTGGCAAAGAAGATGTGATTGCTCAAGGTAAAGGCCTTGGCATTTAACTGCTGATTAAAGTGGGCTGCTTGATCATCCGTATGAATTTTGACGTTACTAAAATCTGTGTTGAAGCGGGGTTCCATAAACTGGCGCACGCCAGTGGGCAGTGGTGACCCCATCGCTTTACTGCTGCTGATATCCGCCGCGACGTTAGCTGTAACAGTATTGGACTGTCCGTCGGCTTTGGTTTGAACTGTTTCTTCTTTTTCTGTTTCCTCCACCTGACGTTGAACCGTTTCTTCTTCTTCTGCTTCAGCTTGTCTAAAAATTTCGGGTCGGGCAAATCTCGCTATGTAGGGGGAGCGCAGTTGAGGTTGAACTGTTTCTTCTTTTTCTTTTTCCTCCACCTGACGTTGAACCGTTTCTTCTTCTTCTGCTTCAGCTTGCCTAAAAATTTCGGGTCGGGCAAATTTCGCTATGTAGGGGGAGCGCAGTTGAGGTTGAACCGTTTCTTCTTCTTCTGTTTCCTCCACCTGACGTTGAATTTTTTCTTCTTCTGCTTCAGCTTGTCTAAAAATTTCGGGTCGGGCAAATCTCGCTATGTAGGGGGAGCGCAGTTGAGGTTGAACCGTTTCTTCTTCTTCTGACTGTCGAAAAATGCTGCCGTTGCTTTCAATCGTTGAGGGATGGGAACTTTCGACCGCCGTCATGTGCATAATCCGCTTGGCGGTAGCGTTGGCCTCCTTTTCGGCAGGATCTTTAGGAGAGGAAATTTTAGGAGTAAAGGATTTTGTCTGAAGCGAACTCTTCCCAGCATCACGACACTGCATCCCCTTTCGAGAGGCGGCTGGTTGTACTGTTTTCGAACGGTTCACAGTTTTGCTTTTGAGAGTTTCCACCGTTTTTTTCCCTAAACTCTACCAATTGCCTTCGACACTCTCCCGCACTATAGACGTATCTAAATTCTTCTACTTTATTATAAGAGTTTTACGGCCACAGTGGTTCGGAAAACCTAGGAAGAGACTCAACTTTCTGGAAAACTCCACCAGTTAGTTCTTTTGTTTTTGTTATCATTATTTTGGCAACGAATTTTCTGTTTACTGACATCTTGCACCAGTACAGGAAAATTCAGCAACAAAAGACAGAAAATAAATTATTAAGTAGTTACCATCAAAATAAACCCTGTTACCTGTTCCCCGTTCCCCGTTCCCCGTTCCCCGTTCCCTGTTCCCTCTCTAAACTAGCTAGTTTTATCGAAGGTGCAAGATATGAGTTTACTAGCATGACCAATCAATATGAAATAAGAATGAAATATTGGTTAGTTAATTTTTGTTATAATACTCAAAATCATTAATTTAACCCCTATATGACCGTTTTATTACCCGCGATTATTCCTGTTGCTTTCATTATTATTATTGGGGTTATTGTTGGTAAAACATTAACCTTACAAAAACAAACGTTATCCCAATTAATTGTTTATGTTTTAGCCCCTGCTTTGGTCGCTGATAGTTTATATACCACAACTATTTCAGCCGAAAATGCAGCCCAATTATTAATCGGTGTATTTATTGTTGCTTCTCTTCTTTATTTACTGGTTTTACTTATTAGTTATTTTTTCAAATTTCCTGCCATTACTCGCAAAAGTTTAATAGCTACAACCTTACATCCCAATAATGGTAATATGGGACTGCCTTTGGTCGATTTTGCTTTAGGTTCAGCCGGCTTGGAAAGGGCAATTATTTATATGATTGGTTCCAGTATTTTATTATTTGGAATTGCGCCGGCTATTTTGGCAGAAACCAGTTTGAAACATAGTTTAAAAGTGACTTTTAAACTCCCGTTGATGTGGGCAATCTTAGCGGGATTAAGTTTAAGATTCCTTCAGATAGAACTCCCTTTTAATTTAGGGGAAGCGTTACATTTATTGGGAAGGTCTGCCATTCCTGTTGCTTTAATTATTTTGGGGATGGAATTAGTTACTACAAAATTTAAGGTAACCAATTTTGAAATTATTTCCCTTCATTTAAGGTTACTTTTAGCCCCTTTAATTGCTTTATTTGTAGGTAAATTAATTAATTTACCCCCTTTAGATTTACAAGTGTTTATTTTACAAAGTGCTATGCCTACTGCAGTTAATACCATCGTTTTAGCCACAGAATTTGGTGGTGAATCCCTTAAAGTTGCTAGAACAATTGTTGTAACAACCTTGCTTAGTTTCTGGACATTACCCTTAGTTTTATGGGTTGCTGATAAAGTATAATATTTATGTGTGATATCTAAACAATTTTAGATTGCTTAATGTCTTCGCTATTTTGCATACTGTCTATTCCCAAAATTTTTACGACTTTCCAAAATAATAACCGTATATACAATTATATTTGCAAGATAGTTTCCTTTTCTATTAATGAGATTTTATCTTCTAGTTGAATTGATTGACTATTGATATATTGTTGTATTTTGGCTTGTTTTTCAAGGTCGTATTTTTGATAGTTTCCCAGAGAAATCCATTCTCAAATAACTTGAAGTTCAGGGGAAGTTTTCAGAGAATATGAATTAATCAACCATTTAGTATCAAAGGAAGAAAGTTGATAGTTAATTTTTTTACTGTTTAATTCTTTTGATAAATCTTCAATTTCATAGCGACAATCTTGCTAATTATCATCTATAATTTGTTTTAATCCTCCTAAAAAACTATTACCTGCATTAGAAATAATAGTTGATATTTGGTTGATCTTTTCGTTCTTTCTCCAATAGTGGTTGCCATAAACGTTTGGCATTGTTATATCCATCTTTAACGCATTCTAAACTCAACTTTCTCTTTGAATTCGGATATATATTTTAGGATGTTCAAAGGCTTGATTAACGGTAACTTTGGTGAGGCTAATAGGGGGACCAGAAGAATCAGGTTGACGAGGACAGCCAATAATGACACTAGCAACTAAGACCGATAATCCAAGTAAACTTAGAAATTTTTTACGATTCATGGTCTTACCTTTAAGACTATTTTTATTTTAGTAGAGTCCCTCGATGAAAGAATAAAAGAGCAAATTTTCAACAAAAAACTTAAAAATTAATGGTGAGTTATCATCTCCAATGAATTTTCACTTCTGACTTCTGTGTGATAGGGTCGGAAAGGAGTGAGGAACTTCCTAATTCTGACTTCGAGGGAAGCGATAAGCCCCTACCAACTTTTGACTTTGTTAAGGGACGCAAAGAAACTATAATAAAACAGAGAAAAAATAGTACAAAAAATAGTCAATAATTCTCATGGAAAAACCCGCTATTAATCAATATCCCATTCATGAACTGATTAAACAACGTTGGAGTCCACTGGCATTTGATGCACGTCCCATTGAACCCACAAAAATTGCCAGTTTATTAGAAGCAGCAAGATGGGCTGCTTCTTGTTTTAATGAACAACCTTGGTCATTTATTGTTGCCACCCAAGACAATAGTCAAGAATACGAAAAACTCTTGAGTTGTTTAGTAGAAGCGAATCAAAAATGGGCAAAAAATGCGCCTCTTTTAATGCTTTCTGTGGCTAAATTAACCTTTGAACGCAATAATAAACCCAATCGTCACGCTTTACACGATGTCGGTTTTGCTGTGGGAAATTTAACCTTACAGGCTCAATCTTTTGGTTTATTTGTTCATCAAATGGGGGGATTTGATGGGGATAAAGCGAGAAGCCTTTATAATATACCCCAAGACTACGAACCCATTGCAGCGATCGCCGTTGGTTATCCAGGGAATATTAATCAATTAGATGAGGATTTAAAACAGAGAGAATTATCTCCCCGTAGTCGTAAACCCTTGACAGACTTTGTGTTTCGAGGAAACTGGGGTCAACCGTACTTTTAAGAATATTTTTATAGAATTAAAAGGCTTCTACCCTTATCCTAGGAGAAGCCCTCATAAAAGAAGAAATTTTGAGTAAAAAACCTAAAAAGGACAATCATCCTCATCATCTAACTGCATATCCCATTTTGCTGCTAACACTTGAGTAACCATAGCTTCTAGTGCAGCAGCATCCATATTAGAATTACTCTCAGGAATCGGAGAAGAATAGGTAATGGGTATTAAACGTAAACAACGACGATCCTGAATCAAATCAAAATAAGCTTCTTGCTTTTCGGTTCGTTGAAGTTGTAAATAGTCAAAACTTTGAACATTGAGATACAAAGAACGATTAACCACAATGGTTGCTTGATTAGGATCATTAAAGACTTCAACGATCCATCCCTCCCCTTCGCTTTCTAGGTGTCCATCGAGGGTATGAATATAACGGACCCTTCCGAGATCGTTGAGAATACGTTTCATGTCCTCAGCATTAACAATAATCCCAAAATCAATGATGCAGGGGGCTGGGAACGGCTGTGAGGGGTGATGGTGACTCATAAGAAATTGCCTGAAAGCACAACAATTGGTAATTCAGTCTAAAGACTGTAGGATTGGAAAGATCAAGCTTAACTAAGCTTTTCTTTCTAAAGGGAGCAGAGAAACAATTTTGCTGACGACTTTCAACCAACGCTAGGAGACATCCTGATTGTGTTGTCTTGTAGCATGATTAAATTGAGATAAAATTAGGCATCTAGGTTAGTCTGAGTTCGGGATAAACTGAAAATCCGATCAAGTCTTTAGGGAAAAAGACGATGATAAGGGTGAAAATTCATTTAATGCCGAACTCATGTCAGATCAAGGCCAGGCTTAAATGGTCAAATAGGTGAGAATGACCCTTAGCCAAGTGCCATCTAACATCATGTTACCGCAATATTCCCTAAGGATTTCTCGAACTTTTCAGAGATAGCCGTTAATTAAGTGATCTTAAATTTTCTACATATAGGTAGTTAAATATTCAATGTTCTCTAAAATTTATAACAATTTGATAGATTTTTTTACATCCTTCTTGGGTGCGATTGTTTTTTATACCATTATTCCCTTACCTGATCGTTGTCCGAAAAATTTTCAGGCCATCGCCCGTTGGTCCCCCATCGTTGGCCTGGGAATGGGCGGATTATTAGCCATTATCGATACAATCTTACACTGGATAGGATTTCCCATCACTGTCAGAAGTGCCTTAATCATTGGTTTCGGTATTTATCTCACCGGGGGATTACACTTAGATGGAGTGATGGATAGTGCCGACGGATTAGCAGTTACCGATTCTGAAAAACGCCTAGAAGTGATGCAGGATAGCGTTACCGGGGCTTTCGGCGTGATGGCCGGCACAATGATCATTTTGCTGAAAATTGTTGCTTTGAGTGCCATTGTAGACCATCGGGGTTGGGGGTTGATGATGGCCTCTGCTTGGGGACGATGGGGACAAGTGAATGCGATCGCTTTTTATCCCTATCTCAAACCCACTGGCAAAGGAGCATTTCATAAACAATATATGAAAGTTCCCCAAGATGTATTAGGGGGCTTAATCGCTGTATGGGCAATGACTGGGGTATTTATCCTCTGTTACCCTGAGCAATGGAGGTTAGGGTTGATGGGAACAGGGATAGGAATGGCGATCGCGTTAGGGGTGGCTGCTTGGTTTCATCATCGCTTTGGGGGCCATACTGGGGACACCTACGGGGCGGTGGTAGAATGGAGCGAAACGTTGATCTTGTGTCTGTTATCAATTCACGGGTCGTAAACGAGTGACATTGAGGCGAAAATTCCCCCCTCCCGTTTCTCCAAAGGCACGAACTCGGATAATATAGCGGCCAGTGTCGGTGATACGAGAAAACAGTAATGAGTTGGTACTCCCGTCGGGTCCGTCGTCGTTTTCGGCGATAGTCGCACCATCGGCCCCTAATAGTAACACCACACTATCAAACTCGTCAGACGTGAGATCGATGGCCACTTGATCCCCTTTTTGCAATTGTATCCAGTAATCTTTTGCAAAACCCCCTTCTCCTGTGGGAATATCTTGATCGGAGAGGCGATCGGATATGGGGCCATCAGATTTAATGGGGATGGGACTATAAATCCGTTGTTGTCCTCGCACCGGAACAGCAGTTAAACCCAACATCAGGGAAAATAAAGCGATCATTAAAGGACGAGGGGAGACTTTACCACACAAATAGGTCATATTATGAACAATACTTACACACACTCCCGTATAGTCTATCGAATGTCTCGGGATTGGGGGGAAACTTAATCGGCGATCGGGAAAAAATTTAGGAAATTTTTATCTTGGGAGCGTAAGACCCTCACGTCCCGTGAAGGGATGTAAGCGGATTGAGTTTTACAATTTATGGCACTGCTTTGTAAACCTATGCTATGATTGGTCTGTCAACACAAGCATAAGGTCGAGATGCTTAATCTAACTTACAACTACAAGTTAAAGCCAACAAAAAAACAGATAGAATTAATTGAACATAATTTAGATGTCTGTAAATCCGTTTGGAATTATGCTCTTTACATTAGAAAGCTTTGGCATAACTCGCGCAGTTGTGAGATTAACAAGTGTTCACTTCATTCTGAATACATTGTTGAACCTTTTGAATATCCTAATTACCATTTTCAATCTGCTGAATTAACTAAGGCTAAAAAAACTAATCCTTTCCTTAAATCAGGTAATGCTCAAGCTATGC